>NZ_KB913013.1:0-43593 GCF_000383955.1 Rudanella lutea DSM 19387
TTACTACTCATCAAAAACGCCCAAAACACGCTGTTTTGGGCGTTTTATGACCTTCTAGTGGCTTCTTCGAGTCTCGCCTTCGGCACTTTCCAAACGCCTGTAAGTCACGTACTTACAGGCGTTTTGCTTGTTATCTCTGCCGTAATGGCAAGAAAATGGCAAGTTCGGCTATCCAAACAGATCACCGCCGTTTCCGTGAAATATCCCTTTAAAGAGCCATTTATTTCGAAGCCTGCCGACGATGACCTAACCAAGCAATGGGTAGTTGAATACGGAATCTGGTCAGAGCGAGAACAAAAATTAAAGCGCAAGCGGGTTGTACTGAAAGGCGACACTGTGGCCCAGCGATTGGCTGACGGCCGTGAGGTTGTAGCTGAAGTCAAAAAGTTGCTCAAACAGGGTGCCTGCGTCGACGCGCTTCAGAAAGCCCCAACCCGAGCCGTGGACGTTGATAGCGTCACCGTCAGTACGTCGATCAGGAAGGCCATAGACGTTTATCTGGAGTACAAGAAGAAGACTACGAAGCACAACTCGTGGCGCACGTACCGATCAAGCCTAACCACCTTTAAGCAATACCTTACCGACACACCGGGGCTTAGGAATGTTGCCTTAGGGAATTTCCACGCAGGAGACGCTATCGACTTCCTCGATCAAGTAATCATGAAGTATGGACTCTCGAACCGGGGGCATAATAACGTTAAGGATAACGCGGGTATGTTCTTCCGGCATTGGTGTAAACGACTCAATCGCCCCAACGCCAGAGTACTGTTAGAAAACCCCTTTGAGGACATTCCGGATAAGCGGACAACAACCGAAAAACACACCGCTTACACCGATGACCAACGAGCTGAATTCAAGGATGTAGCCAGGCGCGAGGGTGAACACCAACTGCTGCTGTTCATTCAATTCATGTACTACACCTTTTTACGCCCACGCATAGAGTTACGGCTGTTGCGTGTCGCTGACCTGAAGGAGCAAACGATTTACGTAAACGGCACCAATGCGAAAGACAACACCGGCGAACACGTTCAAATCCCTCCACCACTGGAGCGTCTGATCGAGGGGCATAAGCTACGTTCGTACCCTCCCAATTTCTATGTCTTTTCGGCCACCGGTGTTCCGGGGCCTGAGCCAGTGGGCCCGGACTACTTCTACCAACACCACCGGCGCATTTTGGAACGGATGGGGCTCAAAGATGGCGGCTATGATATGTACAGCTGGAAACACACGGGCGTTATCTCGCTTTGGAACGCCACTCAGAATATCAGATTGATTCAGCAACAGTGCAGGCACTCAACGGCGGCACAAACGGAAGACTACTTACGCGACCTGGGTATTGTTGTTCGACATACTCAGATTCAAGACTTTCCTGAATTCTAGAACACCTGTTGAGCGTCTATTTTGTTGGCCCGAAAACTCACTTTCCTCCAAATATTTTGTAACCTATCCAACCCCAGTATTATTTAAGGCATATAAATCAGTGATATATGTGCCATGTTACTCAAACTTAAAATTCAGGATGGCTCAAAACGACCACGGCTATTTATTTGCCGACTTGAGAGTCTTGAAGGTGCACTCAGCTTAATTAATCACTTCTTCTCTTCTGGACATACAGTCGTCCACGCATCCTTGAAATATGAGGGGCGTTCAATTGACATCCCATTGGAGGCTTTTGACGGGGATAGTTTCGATTTGCCACTAAAGCAAATTAGAGAGCAATGGGAGCAGGCACTTAAAAATCCGGCTCCACCATAATCATAAACGTTTGCACTTTTCCAAGCGGCCCAAATAGGCCACCCGGTTTTAGCACTTTGCTAACGTTTCTGAGAAAAGTCGAATAACATAAAATCATTTATAAAACGACCCCGGAATAGTTCAACACGCCGGGGTCGTTTTTTCATTGCACTTTTTTCAGATTACACCCGCCACAGCTGCACCTCGGTCGGAATCGTCGGCCCCGTCGACCCGAGTACTGCCTTCATACTCCCGACCAGGTACGTTACCCCTTTGATGTGCACTTTCTTCCGGAAACTGAACAGGGCCAGATCGGCCGACGTCAGATACACCAGCTTCGTGATCGAAAACGTATTGGCCTTGAACGACTCGAAGCCACTGTAGGCACCCGCCAGACTGTTCGCCCCGTGCCAGTACAGACTCCGCGCCCCATGGGCGGCCGTCGCGCGGGGCTCTCCCCCCACCAGCCCATTCCAGAACAGCAGCTTGGCCGTCGAGTCATTCTTACCTTCTTTGTTCAACGGACTTTGTCCGGCCTGACTCGTCACCGCGCGGCCCGAAACAGCATTCGTGGCCAGCGTCGACACCCGTGCCTGAATCGGCAATACACTTCCTCCTTCGTTGGCGGCCGTTTCGAGGGTCGTGTACTTATCCATCGCGGCCGGCACCGGCTTCAGCTGGGCATCGTTACTATCGAGGGCATAACTCAGCTCCAGCCGGTTTACCAGCTCCGGTGCTTTTACGTGCTCCGGATGCGCCTTCTCCGTCCAGTCCAGAATCTCCGAGCCGGCCAGCACGTCGGCCCCAAAATCCATCGTGCAGATGTTACGCCGTACATCGAACTCCAGATACAGGTTGAACAGCTTGCGCAAATCCATCGTCAGCTGCGGCAGCGTCAGAGCCGGTAAATGGTTGGCATAAACCAGAGCCGACGGCGCATCCAGGCTGTACGTATTATATAGGATCAACCGGGCCAGATCAGGGTCTTGCCAGAACCCACCCGTAAAGCTCCAGCCCGTCAGGTTGCCAAACTGCTGGTACACCCAGCGCAGAAACAACATCGGCACCCGCGCATAGCCGTTGTACGCCACCCCGCTGTACTCATTCATCAGACCACCCCAACCGGCCACGGCCGCATTGCCGTAGAACGCGGGGTTCTCAATCGTCGGAAAACAGTAGCGGTCGGTCAGGTGGTTGGCCGCGGCCACCGGTGCAACCGGTACCGGCTCCTGGCCCAGCTCCAGCATCGAGGCCAGCGGCTGGTTTTGCCGGTCGCCAAAAATCTCGCCCAGGTTCTGCGTAAAATACAGACTAAAACCCGACGGCTTTACGTCCTGAATCATCACATACCCCTGCTCCTGCAGCTGGCCATACACGTACTTCTCGCAGCGGAATTTCCGGCTGGTGTAACCGACCTGCGGCTCGTAGAAATACCCCAGCAAGGCCCGGTTACGGGGCGTATTGGGCAAGTCGAAGCCGTACACCCGGCTGCCGGGCACCTTCTCAAATTCCAGTAGGGGGTTCCAACGCTCCAGCGTCAGGCTGGTATTGGGCGCCATGTCCACCGACTCCCCATCCAAACGAATATCGATCATTGAAAGTCTGATTTATTGGCAACCACGTCGATCTGGTTCACCACGTTCACGTATGTCTGTACACTTAAATCCTTGCTGGCAATCACACCCAGCGCCCCGCTCTGGTTACGCAGCTCGCCCAACAGACTCCCCGTCTGCCCATCCATCGACCCCTTCAGCGTACTCGTCTGGTTCTGGATGGCCGTCAGCTGCTCGGTTCCCTGCTGCCGTACCGTATCGCCCAGGTTCTTCATGTTCGTTTCCAGAGCCAGAATGAGCTGCTCGCCCTGTTGCCGCATTGTATCGGTCAGGTTCTTCATGTTCGTATCGAGCGAGGTGCGCAGCTCGTCGCCCTGCTGCCGGGCCTGATTGATCAGCGCCGTAAACGCAATGTCCTGAGCGTTCATCTGCTGACCCGCCGTATCCCGCACCATGGTCGTAAACTCATTGGCCAGGTACGCACCCATTTTATCCACGGCCAATACGGTCTCGGCCGTATTCTTCATGATCGCATCCATTTGGGACTGCGACTTTTCGATCTGCTCGTTGGTGACGCTGGCTACCTGCTGGGCTTCATTCATGGCCGCATCGTTCTCCGGCGAGGCCGATTCTCCACCGTACGAGCCACCATCGCTACTACCACCCGACGTATCCACGTAATCGCTCATCCAGCCCCCGTTATCGAAACGGCGGCCACGGCCCACGTAATCGCTGTACGAGCCGCCATCCGTACCCATGATACCCCCATTCCGGAAAATCGGTGCGCCGTTACGGTGTAGCGACGAGTGCATCAGGGCATCTACCACCCGACGGTTGTTGGCATAGGTTCGCTGCGACAGCACCATGATCGGCTCGCCCCCTTCCATCTCGGCCACCTCTTCGCCGTTATCGCGCCGGGTCACACTCAACCCACTCGTACCATACCCGGCCCCGTGACGCGGGCCATCGGGCACGCCGGCGTTTCGGATCATACCACCCCGTGCCATTTGCGGGGGCTGTTGCCGCTTAATGAGGGCGATCTGAATAGCCGTGGCTGCTGCGGCACCGGCCACACCAATCAGGCCGAGCGGGAAACCCATTGTGGCCAGCGACTTCAAAGCCGCCATTGCCCCGTGAATCACGGCCTGCGTGATGTCGAGAGCCTGCTGCCGTTTCCAGGCTTTCAGCTGCTGCTCCTTAATTTTAGCGTCAGCCTCTTTATTGATTTTGTCGGTACCCGCTTCGTACTCTTCCTTCGAAATTAACCCCTTATCGTACTGCTCCTTCCAGGCCGCCAGCTGGGTATCTTTCTCTTTCTTGATCTTGGCAATCTCCCGCTCCGAGGCAATCTGCGCGATTTTCGACATGGCCTGCGTTGCCAGCAGAAAGTACGAGCCTACCTGGTCAATCTTATCCACATTGGCCTGCTGCGACTCGGTGAGCTGCTTTTTCTCCCCGGCCATCTTCTTCATCAACAGGTTGGAAAAGGTCGTAAAGTCCCCTTCCATCATTTTCTTGACGGCATCAAAAAACTCCTGCTGATTCTGCCGGCGGGCTTCGGTTTTGTCGCGGGTCAGCTGGGTCTTATCATTCTCGTACTGCACGTCATTGGCCTTCAGTTGCGACTTCAACCGGTCGTCGATGGCCTTATCCGCCTGCGCTCGGGTATCGTGGTCGGTAATGAGGGCCTGATTTTTGGCTTTTTCTTCGGCTGCTTCGCGCTCCAGCTTTTGACGGTTGTGCTCATACTCGGCATCGAGCCGCATCTTTTTGGCATCGTAGATCGCCTGCGCGTTGTTGCCCGCCAACACCAGCCGGGCGTTAGCGTCGGCCACCGTAGCCTGGTACAGATTATCCTGTAGGGCCTGCTCCTGTGCGGCTTTCTTCGCCCGGTAGTCGGCCTCCACGGCCTCTTTGTCCCGGATCAGGTTCTCGTTGATCTGCTTCAGCAACTGGGCCTTCTGGGTTTCGTCGGCCACATCTTTTTCCACCTGGGCGCGCTGAGCCGCAGCCACGTCTTCCAGCTTTTGCAGCTTATCGGCCTTCTCATCACCGGATAGCCGAACCTTCAGATCGAGTATCCGTTTGGCCGTTTCAGCTTCCTCCTTTTCCTGCTTGGCGCGGTAGTCGGTTTCGGCCTTGTCTTTGTCGCGCTGGAGCTGATCGTGCAGGGCCTTTTCCCAAACGGCTTTGATGCTCTGGCTCGCTTTACTTTTCTCAATGGCGGCTAGCTCCTGCTGATATTTAAACTCCAGCTTCGCTTTTTCGCGCTCCAGGTCATTCGTGATCGCATTGATCCGGGCGGTTTCGATGGCCTTATTGGCTTCATCATTCGCCCGAATCTGGTCTTCTTTTTCCTTCTGGGCCTTATCAGCGGCTTTCTTCAGCTCCGACTCCCGGTGCTTATCATTCTGGGCGGCTTTGCGGTCAATCGCTTTCTGCTCCGACGTCGTGACGATATCCACCAGCTGACCCGCCGTTTTTTGCTCCGCCCCTTTTTTATCATCGAGGTGTTTCTGGTGCGCGGCCAGCTGCTTCGGCCGGTCTTCGTTCAGCTTATCGCCGTACCCTTTATTGAAGGCATCTCCGATCTTACCCGCTGCGGATTTTACCGTGTTGACCACATCGTCGACGTGCAAAAACGAAGCAATAGCCCCCCCGATCTGCTTGATCTTCGTAATGCCGGTATCGATCAGGCCCCAGAAGTTAGCCAGAGCCGTGCGCACCGGTGCCAGGCCTGCACTGATCCGGCCCAGACCATTACCCACCATATCCACAAAGGCCATGTGCAGGTCGTACACAAAACCGGCTCCGGCTTTAACCAGGTCCCAGATGTTCGACAACCACCCGCCCACCGTGGTCAACGCCGGTTGCAACGGCTCCAGGCCCTGCTTAATCCAATCCGCAAAACGGTTCGTCAGGTCGGCCACCAGGCTAACCCCTGTTTTCATAGCCTCCCACGTACCCGAAATAATCCCCCGTACCGTCGAGCTGTTGTTGTAAAGGGCCGTAAAGCCAGCCACCAGCAGCGCCACCGCAGCCACCACCACGCCAATGGGGTTGCTGGTCATGGCCACGTTGAGCGCCGTTTGGGCTACCGTGGCTGATTGCGTCCAGATCAGGCGCGCCTTTTCGGCCGCAGCATGCCCAATACTCGTGGCCGTGGCCGCAATCAGATGCCCGTTAAAGGCCAGCACAGCCAGACCCAACGCGGCAAAACTGGTGCGGTTCTCGCTCACAAACTCGGGTACCGCCCGGATGATATTCACAAATGCCACCAGCCCACGCGTACCCGTCGTGATGGCGGGCAGCAGGGCTTGCCCAATATTGGTAGCCAACAACGCCAGGGCCTTCTGCGATTTGTCGTACTCGGCTGCGGCATTGTTGTTCACGGTATTAAACTCTTTCTGCAAGCTGGTACCCTCGGCCATTGCCTTGTTAGCCAGGTCCTGCTTTTCCCGAACCATCTGGGTTTGGTCTTTCAGCAAGCTCATCACCTTGGTAGCCTCCTGCGACTTAATGCCCAGATCGTCGAGCCGGGTAGCCAGCTGATCAGCGGGCACATTCTTCAGCGACTCCGCCAGGCGCAACAGAAACTCGTTCGGATTGGTATTGATGAGCTGCTTCATCTCATCGCGGGTAATGCCCAGCTGCTGCGCGAACGTGGCCGTGTCCTTAGCGGCCGTCAGCAGAATATTCGTCAGACCACCCGAAGCAATCTCGGCCGACAAACCCAACTCCTGAAAGGCAGCTCCGAGGCCCATCGTTTCGGCGATCTGTGGAGACAAATCGCCCAACTGACCCATGCGGGCCGTGAAGTCGGCCACCACTGGCCCGGTGGCGGAGCCTGCTGCCCCCAGCTCGTTAATGGCTGAGCCAATCTTTTCGATGGCCTCCCCGGCCTGGAGGTCTTTGGTCTCCTTGAACAGCTTCTGAAGCCCACCCAGTTTGGCGCTCACCTCTTCAGCTCCGCCCGAAAACTCGTCGCCCAGCGCCACGTTGGCCATATCGACCGACTTCACAAAGCCCAGCAATTCCTCGTTGGCCACGCCCAGCTGCCCCCCGATCTGCGCAATGTCCATCAGGCTTTCTTTCGTCGAACGGGTGTCGATCTTGTCCAGCTCTCCCGACAACTCAGCCACGGCCTCGGTACTGAGGTTAGTCGCTTTGGCTACGCCAGACATCTGGTCAGTTAGCTCAAGGGCCTTTTTGATGCCGTCCTGCACGAAGCTGAAGGCGCGCTCAAGCAGTTCGGTCGCACCAAAACCAGCCAGAAACCCCGTGGCTGTCGCTTTGGCCCGTTCCCACAGGCTGGGTTGCTTTTCAACCTCTTGATTAACGCCTTTGATGGTTTCGCGGTGGTTGGTCAGGAGGGTATTTACCTCCACCATTTCGGCCGCTTTTTTCTGATAAGCCTCGGTGCCGGGCGTCAGCTTCTGGATTTCGCGGTTCAGCTGATCGTAGTAGCCTTTCAGCTGCTGCACCGTCATGCCCGAAGCCCCCATTTCCTCACGGACCTGTTTAATATCCGCTTCGAGCTGTTTCACCAGGGCTTTGTTTTCGGCCCATTCTTTGGTACCTCGTGTCAGCTCCGACTGGGCGACCTTGGCGTCCTTTAGCCGCTGTTCGAGTTCACCCAGCTGGTTGATGACCGGCTTACCGTCATACTTTAGGGTGAAAACGGCTTCTTCTTTGAGTTGCATAATGCTGCTGGGATTTAACCAGCAGCGAAGGAATACCCCGAAAAAGCGGGTTTGTAGGACACAAAAAAAGCCCCTCACTCCTGAGGGGCTTTCGTGTATTACTTACAACTCTCAAGGCCATATCCATTCACATACGTGCGAATCGAATCGGGCAAATTCTGTTTAACACAGTACTCCTTCCATTTCAGATCACGTACATCGTCGAGACGGTTTGATCGATCTACCACGTTCATCGACGGGTACTCCTTCTCAACTTGCGCGCGGGTTTCGGCTTCCATATCGCCTATCCACTTATAAACCTCGCATAACGATAGCCCTTTTTCCTGTAAAAATGAGTCGATACCCTCTGCACTATTCAGGTTAACCGCCACAGCCTTGGGCGCATCCTGAGCAGATTCATTCGGGCCAAACACATAGCCAATCAAGGCCAACATTAGCACTACACCAACGGCAAAGCCGGCAATTCTGGTCAACGTTTTCTTCATATCATGACGTTTACTTAAACGCCGACAATAACTGCAATTACTCCGATGCTTCCAAACGTTGCTTCATGGCGCGCAGGATCGGCTCAGGCAGGGCCTCGAGCAGTTTATAGCTGGCTTCGTAGATCAGCTTACCCCGTGTCGGGTTGTAAAACGCATTCCGTTTATAGTGCCGGATTTTGGCCGTGAAAATCCGGCTCCGGGCTACCCCCCACGCAATCCGGTTAATCGCCCTCGTGTTCGGGATCTCCACTCGGCGTTTGGCATCGGTCAGGTAACCCGGCACGTAATCGAACGAATCCAGGCCAATCCGCTTCACAAACTCTTCCATCACTTCCACCGGGGGCATTTTTTCGTACAGCAGTTGCCGCATATCCTTAAAGCGGCCGTACCCCCGAAAGCCCACGCTAAACTCAGCGTACATCTCGCTACTGACCAGCAGCATTTGGTGGCGGAGCGAGTTCGCCAGATCACCCGAAACCACGTAGCCAGCCGCTTTGATCTTGCGTTGCATCACTAGTGCGGCCTCGGCTACAATGCTGGCTACCACATCCGTGGCAACACGCTCAAATTGCTCCTGCGTAAGTTGAACCGGAAAGCCCATACAATCAGAGGTCGGTTAGTTGAACGTACAGCTTATCGCCACTTGCCATGCTCACGCCCGAGAACAACGCGTGATACCCGAACCCGTCCGAGTTGAATACAAACGTCTCGTCGCTGTACAAGGTGCCGTTCTTGTACAGCCGCAACCGGGCCGACCGGCCAGCCGTACCGTACGTAAACAACCGCCATTTGCTCGCATCGAAGCCCGCCGTCGGGAAATCCAGATCATTGGTACCCGTCGCATAACAGTACGCGCCACGGCCCTGCATCGTCCAGGCGTTACCCATCCACGGAAAATCACTCGTCTCAATACCCAGTCGGGTCGGCAGGTTGCCCCGGTAATGGAACATGCCCGCCGGCACGCTGTAGGTGTACCCGGCCGGATTAGCCAGGCATGCCCCGTACAGATCGGCGTAGGCCTGCGTATCCATCTCCTTCAAGGCCTGGTCGATCCGGCTCTGAAGCTGCTCCACTGTTTCGGCTCCGTAGGTACCAGCCGCAATAGTCAGTGTAGCCGGTCTGGCATCCTGATCCGGGCTACAATTACTCCGTAGGTACGTACCCAACTGCTCAATAAACTCGTTCAGATACGGCGTTGTGGTGGGCGCGCAGGCAGCACTCAGTACCGGCGGGGTGTACCCCTCGGTACCCGGTGTATTCGGCTTCACTTTACGCGGTTTTACCAGGCTCCCGTCATCGGCATACCGCAGCTCCAGACTGGCCGCCCCCATGTAGCCAGTACGAACCCCGTTCTCGTTCACCTGGCAAAAGGTGTTGATCGGGAGCCAACGCGTCGGCCGCGCGCGGGCCACCGGGGGTGCCGGCAACGCCGAATACCCGACCTCCGTTTTGCCGTAGCGGTAGGTGAGCACCCGGCCCGCCAGCTCTTCGTCGTCACTCTGGAGAGCCAACTGCGTATCCACGGGCAACAGCGCCACCAGCCCCTCTTTGGCCACCACGTAGATTTCCTCGGCCAACACCAGCTCGGATACCGCGTCCAGCCGGTCACCATCGAGCAAGCCCGTGGCCACCGTCAGGCTCCGGTCGGCCGCCCGATTGGCCGAAAACAGCTCCGCCGTCGACGGCAGATAATTGGGCTCCAGCGCGCGCTGAGCCGTCAGCCCGCGCGCGGTCAGCTGCCGACTGCTCTGGCCCGTGCACCGAAACGTATCAAAGCCGCCCAGGCTATTCGCGTACACCAGGTACAGCACATTGGCCTCGTAGTCGCGGTTCACGTAGTACGTCCGGGCCTGGCTCAGCCGGGCATTCGCTTCGTTGGCAATCCAGACCGTATAACTATGCACCCACTTCTCGGCCGTTTCGCGGCTCGCCAGACCCAACGCGGCAAAACCAACCGCAACACTGTACACGGTGTACTGGGTTACGCCGGTGGTCGTGGCCAGCGTCAGGGTTTCGCTCGTACCGTCGCTGTAGACCACCTCCACCCGTAAGCGGAGTTCAGTTGGTTTGGGCGTAAAGTTCACCAGGTAATACAACCATTCCGGCTGGGCCACATCCACCCACTTTTCGGCCGGTTGCCAGCTCAGAAATTGGCGACTCTGGGCCAGGTAGGTTGTAAAAAACTGATCGCCCCAGACCGCAAATTGCTCCACGCTCAACCGTCCCTTCAGGGCATACTCCAGCGCCAGCGTCTTATCGGTACCGGCTACCAGCGCCCCCCCATTTTCCACCCACTGCCGCACATAAAACGGGGTTGTCTGGCCCGAACAGGTCACAAAACCTACCTGACCCAACACCGGCGGGCTATGCACCAGCCTGTCGTCGAGAAACAACGCCAGATCGAACGAGGCTCCGGGGTAAACCGTTGCGCCAAATTCATCGCGCGGGGGGTACTCCCTTCCGGGCAACTTAATCAGCTCGGTGTATTCGCCCGAGCCAAAGCTGCGCGGCAAATTCAAGCCCACGCAATACACCAGCTGAAGGCGGTCGCCAATGCTATCGGGCACGGCGTCGATGATATACGCCATCGGGTTGCCCGTCAGGCGCAGGGATAAATAATTTAGTGTAGCCAGAGCGTCCATCAGTCGGGAAATAGCAAATGATTAGCGGGTATCGTCACGTCGACGTCCATGTAGTGGCCATCCAGATCAACGTTGGCCAGCAGCCCGATCGGAAAAATCCGTTCCACCGGTTCAATCTTCATCTCGTAGCCCAACCCCTGTTCTTCTACCTCTTGCTGGCTCGTTTCAGCGGCCAGCTCCAGCAGGCCCAGCAGCCGCAGCATGAGTTTTAGGGTGTAGTCGCGTACCTCCAGGCCAGCGCGGGCACTGGCATCAGCCGGTTTGGCCGCAATCGAAAGCGAACACATAAACTTGAGCGTATCCAGCCCGGCCCCATTGGTCGCGCGCGGTACTTCAGCCACCTGAAAAAAGGCCGTGGTACCCCGGTAATCGTTGGTGTAATAGGCCTCAATTTCGTCGATTCCCTTCTCGCCATTGCTGATCGGCAGAAAGTAGACGTCCGGCAGCTGACCCACGAGCTGCTCAAAATAATCCGACAGTGAAATCAGGTCAGTGATCATGGCGCATCGCTTGTTTATCGGCTTCTTTCTGCGCCTGCTGCTGGTCGAGCATATCGTCGAGCAATGCGGCAAACAACAGATGCGCCGGTTGTTGGCACACTTTATCAAAATCGCCAAAATGGCCTTGTTTGGCTACGTTCTTCAGCAACATCAACCACCCACGGCCATCGCCATACCGGGGCTGGCCATCGCTCCCGAACAACTCGCCGTACTCGTCGAGAAATTCGTTATTACTGCGCTCGAAATAGTCCAGCACCAACAGCTTATCCGCTAAGGGTAGCGTACTGAGCATCTTCGCCCGCTCCAGCATCGAGGTTTCCCGAAACGGCTCCCGAATGTCGCCGTTCCACTCGCGCGACGCCTTAAACGCCCGCCAGTCGGCCCGGCGCGGGCGGCATAAGGTGGCCACCAGTCGGTCGAGTGCCTCATGCTTCGCTTTCACATCGTCCGGGCTATGCTCGTCGATGGGCTGCGCAAACTCGATGTACGCCATATTGGCGACCGCCAGCTCGGCCGCCGTTGTATTCATGTAGTAGGCCTCAGGCAGAAAGTAGTTGCCACCCCGGTGGTTCAGCACATCAATAGGCGGCTTTCCTTCCGGGCGCGTTGTAAAGAGCCAGTTAAACACCTGCCGCAGCTGACCCCATTGCCAATGGGCCAATTCCAGCCGCTGCCACACTTTGGGGCTCATACCCAGCCAGACCCGGCAGGCAGCCGCTTCGTTGTCCAGGGTTTCATACGACCCGTCGGCGGGCAACCGGGGGCACATAATCAGCTGCCGGTACTGCTCAGGAGTCAGTTCGCTCCAGCACTCGGCTACCCGGTACCGTTTGGTACCCAATTCAATGGTTTTCATGCGATACGGCTTTAGGGGTCAATTCCTTTCGGATTTCTTCGCGGGTTTCCATCCGGAATACCCGCCGATCCACGTCCACGTCGTCGATCTTTTCGAGTTTCTTCTGGATATACTGCCAAAAGAAAGCGGCCAGGCCGAAACTGACGACCTGACCGGCAATGGTTGTAATGACGTTAATGAGTGTCTGCGACATTAGTCAAGAATGGTCCAGTCGTCGGCTAACATATCCGTTTGGGAGGCCAGCCACCCATTTACAATCGACCCATCAGCCGCGTACATGCATAAATAGGGCAGAAACAAAATGTCGCGCTCCTGAGCTACCAGAAACGTTTTTACGCTATCAGGCAACGACTTCACGTTCGTGATTATGTTACAGGATAATGTGTCACCAGGGCGCTGAAATACAAACATTCCTTTACCGTTCCAGCCCGCACGGGCAATGCGCTTACCCACTTTGACGGCATCAAGAGCCACCGAATACGTATGCATCGTGTAGTTAATTAAGTGGTTCGACCAATAGCGGCCAATTTTTGAAAAGCCAAATCTAGCTGACGGCGGTAGCGCGGGTTAGGACAGAACCGCTGGCAGATATGCGCCAGATAAGCGCGTCTCGAGCAGAGCCCGTACTTCTGAATAACCGCCTGCTCGTAAGCGCCATAATCATCCAGGCACGCCTGCCGACTGGCAAATACCACGTACCCCCCTTTCCCGACCGCTACGTAGTTGCGACGGCGGTTCGCTTTAAAGGCAAACAGGTTGTGGGCTTTCATCACGGCCGTTTGCTCCGACCAGTACCCCGTTTCAACCGCACTAATCGCCCAGGCCACATCCGGATACACGTACCCCTGCGCCCGGATCAGTTGCCACAAACGAGTACAGCGCGCAGCCTGAGCCCCAGCGCCACGGCTACCCCGACCCGCCACGCCCAGTTCTCCAACCTGGCTGCGCGCCGTTTCTGCCGGTTCGTTTCGTAATCCTGCTGGCAAGTCTGTAGCTGAGTACTGGTCGATTGCAGGGCTTTGTTCAAGCGGTAAACAGTCGAATCCATTTGCTTCAGGGCCGTAGCCTGCAACGATAATTGTCCCTCTTTCTGCGCTAATACTGCCACCGCTGTTTCGTATCGGCTTTTGTACTGGAGGGCCAGCCGCGCCCCGGCCTCGGTCAACCCGATGGGGCGCGGGTCGAGCCGGCGGAGCGAGTCCAGGGTTGTTAAACTGCCGGTCGATTTCGCGTTGCAGAGCGTCACCAGACAGCTCATCAACAGCCCGATCAATAGAATCCTGACGTTCATAAAGCTCTTTAATTAGTGCGTTGTGGTAGTTTATCTTCCGCTCCAGCTCGGCCGTCAGGCGGGTCTGCTGCTCCAGCTGCTTGTAGTAGGCCGTCGAGTCGATCCGGGCCGGTGCCGGAGCGGGCTTACTACACCGCTTATCCAGCAGGCCGGCGAGCACGATCACCAGCAGAATCGAAATCTGAACAGGAGAAAACACCGGCTTCAGCATCTGCTCCCACACGTAGCGTACCGTGTTCATTTGAAATACCCCAGGCTACGTTGATGCGCTATTTCGCGTTGCTGGTGCAGTTTCTGCCAATCGACCTGCTCAAAGTCGACCGTCAGTTTCGAGAGCGTGGCCACTACCGTACCGGCTACCCCCACGATGGCGCACAGCCAGTCGAGCAGCGCCGGTACGGGCACCGAGTTATCAGCAAGCGCGTGGGCAATAGACGCCAGTACTGCCGACAGAATGGCAATCCAGACTCCTGCTTTCTCCAGCGTCTGAAAGTATTTCGAGGTTGGCAGGTTCCAACGCTCCTGCGTGGTCAGTGATTCCTTCAGCTCACTGATGGACGGGAATGATTTCATAAAAAATGTAAGTGAATTGGTACGATTACTGGAGCGGAACAAGTCGGATCGTATTCCGCACATACGCTTTCGGGCGTGGCAAATCGACGTACACGCCCTGTTTACCACTACCTCCTGAGGTGTTACCCCCAACCGCCCGGAATACCCGCACCCGCGGATCGGTCGGCCAGCTCTTCACAAATTCGATATGCGACCAGGTGCGGTAGGTGACAATATCCCCCATCTGCGTAGTCGCGGCTGGCACAATCAATTTGCGCAAGGCATCCCAGGCCCGCACCGAGGCCCAGCTGATGCGGGTCGGAATCACCCGTATCAGCCCACATTCGCGCACCACCCACGTCACAAAAGCCGCACACCAGGGCTTGGCACTACCGGCTATCTTTTCGGGGTTTTTCCAGCCGCAGGCCCGGAAATACACGTCGATTTGGGGGTGATCGTTGCGGTTCGTGCGCTCCTGCACGTGCACCTGACTCTCGGCCGTAGCCAACAGGCATTGGCGCAGCTTCAGCAGACTATCCGCCCGCGACTGGGCTACACATACAGGGCCTGATAGTAGCCCGCAAAGACAGACATAAACAAGGCCAGCAAGCCCAGCAAGCCGGCCAAAACGATACCAGCCGGAGCCTCCTGTAAAATGGTGTCGAGCGACCGCTCGGTTTCGACGCGATTGTGCCATATACGATAGATTTGGGGGAAAAACAGACGCAAAAACAGGAAGCCCACGAGCACCGTCAGGAAGGTGAGCGTAAAGGCCAGCATCACCCGCAGGGGCGAATTCATCACCATACTCTGCCCCATCGCGTTGGAGGGGTCCGCCATCACCGACATGGCCAGCCGAATCGTAATAGCCAGGCACAGCACAAACAAGGCCCCCACAATACCGAGGGCTTTGTTCGACGAAAGCAGGTTGCTCGGCCGCGTAGGCGCATCGACCATGGGCGTACTCTCGCCAATACCCAGCTCAGTGGCCAGCTGCACCGCTTCGCGCTCAGCCTCCTTTGCCCGGCGTAAATACTCCCGTGCCTTATCCGGATCGGCATTGGTACGGGCCATTTCGCGCCAGTCGGCCGCGTCATCGAGCAGGGCCGACCGCTTCTCCACCTTTTCCTGCCGGGCCAGGGCAGCGGCCTGCGCTTTCTTGTCGGCCAGCTCCTTTTGCCGCTGGGTGATCCCATCTAACAGGGCCGACAGTTCGGTTTCTTCGTCGGCCACTTCCTGGCTCAGTTGTTCGGCTTCACTTTCGGGCGCTTCGGTGTGCACCACGGTAAACGGCGTTTTGGCGGTCTCTTTACGGGCTACCATGTTTTGGGGTTTGTCGTTGGACTTCATAAAAAAATCGGGGGGTTAGCGCATCCGGAAGATGCCTTTGTATTTCGAGTTGTCGGGGAACTGCTGGGGAGCCGGGGCCGAAGCCGCCGGGCTATCGCTGTAGAGCGGGTACTGGGCTGCGTTATCGTCCAGAAACTCCTTCAGGCTATTGAGCGCACCGGCGGCTTCATTGTCAGATCGGCGCTGAGCCGCTTCCAGATCGGCCGACGAAACCGCTTTCTGGTTATAGATGCCGTCGAAATCCGACAGAATCCGTAACGCACCGCCGGGCGTCTGCACCACATTGAGGAAATACAGGGCTTTGGCGTACGCCACGCGGGCCACCGCATTTTTTACGTACCGCAGCAAAGCCGCCGTCGGCGCGTCACCGGTTTCGTCTCCTACCAGCACGGCCTTTAGCCGGTCAAACTGCGCTTGCCCCACCACGGTCAGAATATCCCGTTCGGCACCAGCCAGGTAGGCCCGCAACGACGTAAACAGCCGGTAGCTACCCCCAACCTGGGGCAAAAACAGGGTCAGTTCCGAGGCCGAATGCAGAAACAGCGACCGGGCCTCCCGGTACGCGTCGGAGCCCGTCCAGGTCGGGTAATCGTCCGGGTTCCGGTGCAGCTGGAGCAACACACGCTCCAGGGCGTTGGCGGCATTCTCGGCCGTTTCCCGACGGCGCATATCGAGCACACCCATCCGAACCGGCTTAGTGCTGTCGGTACCCTGCTCCTGCATGCCCTTATCGCCATCGCTACCGATGCTGTAGGGCAAATACTTCTGATAGGTGTAGAAGGCCAGTGCACGCTGCACCAGCGGGAGCAGCACCGCATTCGACTCCGTCAGGGTGTTTGGGCTAGCTGCCTGCTCTTCCAGTTCGGCCAGCATTTCCACGCCGAGTGCCGGCAGAATAAACTCATCCTGCGCCAGCTGGATATAGGGTTCGATAAACGCCAGCGTGGTCGATGCGTTGATGGCGCGGCCCAGGTACTTGCGCAGGGTCTCAAGGTCGTTGATAATCATTTGGCCGTCTGTTTCGTCGATTCTGTTTTGCTATCCGTTGCCCCACCACCAGAGCCGGTTTGTTTCTGGCTGGAGCCCGCTTTATTCTTGTCGAGCGTTTCGAGCAAGATGTTATTGAAGCCAAAAAACACGTCGTCGGGCAGGCCCAACTCCGGCTTGATCTGCCGGTTCCAGTAGCTTTCGATAGCCTGCCGCTCGCGTGGGGTGCGGTAAAACTGCTGGTACTCGGCCGATACGCGCAGCTCTGAGCCAGAGCCACCGAGCATCTTGCCATCGCTCACGCCAGCCAGCCCACTCAGAATGCTCGAGGCATTGGCAAAAGCGGTCACGGCCATCTGATACAGCTCCGTGTACTCCTTACCGCTCAGTTGGGTTTTGATATCCACAAACTCAATGAAGGGCGTCATCTTGCCATCCGTCCCGATCTCGCACTCGTCGAACAGCACCCGCCGTTTACCTTCCCCGTTAAACAGCAGCTCGTCGACCTGGTCGTAAAACCGGTTCCGAAACTCGTCCTGACTCTCGGTCGTGTCGCCCCCGAACTTTTTGATAAAATCTGAGGCTACCCGGCAAATCCGGTTGGCGTTGTACTCGGTGTCCAACCCGTTGTTATGAAAGTCGGGGACACGGTTGGCGAGCTTAATCCACTTGGCCGCTGCCCACCAGATAGCAAAGCCGTAGTAAAACTGCCCGGTCTGCTTTTTCTTGATCTGAAACAGGGTCTCAGGGGCCTGCCGGTTGTCGGCCGTCAGGGCAGGAATCGCCACCGTGCCTTTGGGGGTACTCCAGTCTGGAGCCAGCAACCAGGTATCCACGTAGCCTTTGGTCGCCACCGCTGCGCGCACGGTCAGGCTGTCGCGCATCGACAGGATCAGGTTGCCCTTCTCCCGGCTGTGGTTCACAAACGCGTTCCCCGTCTCTACCATATAGGTCACCTGCGTGTTCACCAGCTCCTGCAAATCATTCAGCTCACCAAACCGCCGTATTTTATCGTCGAGATAAGGCTCCCGGATCAGGCCTTTTCCGGGTTCGGTGCGGTGTTTAAACCAGCCGCAGCCATCGCCAAACAGGAAGTCGGCCCGCGCCTGTACCAGATTCATCACGTCCCCGTTCGACTGGTACAGCTGGATCATCTCGTCGGGCAATTTGTTGTTGCTGCCCCAGGGATAAATCTTGTACGTCGTCCCCTGCACCGTGCGCTTTACGGTGCCTTTGGCCGAGTTGGCATCCTGATTTCCTTCAGTAAAGCGTACAGCCGCCGACGGCGTCGAGCGGGTGCGCATTGGAATAGCGTCCATTAAAAGCTATGGTTGATTAATTGACCGTTGAAGCGCTCAAGCAGGCAGATAAACACCTCAAAAGGCCGGTTCTGAGCGTCGATCAGATACAGTTTTCCGGCGTGCTTTGTCTCGTGTTTGATCGAGGCTAAATCCTTCTTTGGGGGGAGTGCCACAGCACCCGCGCGACGACGCACACCCAACTTACTACCCCACGTACCATCGGCTTTGCGGTACGTAATCGAAAAAGGGGCCGACTGCGCTGTCATGCCCGATTCTCGGTACTGCTGAAGGACTTGTGAGATATAGATTGCCATACGAACTGCCCTGTTTTGCTGGGACAATGTTCGTCTGGGGGGATTTGAAACGGTAGGACAGAACTATGTGGTATAAGATTTGGAGACTTTTCCGGTCTTCCCAACCACATCTGTTTTGGCAATCAGGAAATTAGCACGCCAAACCGGGGGTAAAATTCCGGTGAACGCGAGGTTAATCGCCCACGCTATAGCGAAAATGGCGGTCGCCAATTTTCATTTTTGAATATATGCCGAGTGGGCTGCGCAGCTGTAACAGTTCGGCCGAGCGCACTGACCAACGCCAGTACACTCGGCCGAATGAATTTCTACACGGTTGCTACCGGATCACGATGCCGCCAGTCCGTACGCCTGAGCCGGTCACGTAAGCCGAGAACTTCTTAAATAAGATGTAATCGAAGCAGTCGCTTAAGTGCGTTGCATACTCTTGCGGCAATGCCTTGTTACGCTCTGAGAGCTTGATCTTCTCGAAGGTTGTTCCGTCGATTGGTGCGCTTTGAAGTGATATAAGAAGCGACTTGCATGCGGTTTCGTTGATTCGAATCTTAGGCAAGCGTATGTTGGTCTCTTGCAATAAGCCATTGATAACACGATACCGAACATGATAAGCGGGATAGGCGGATTGAACCTGATCAACGACTGTCCAACCAGCTTTCTTCAGTACGGCTTTGAGTAACTCGAAATAGGTCTTGTTACGTCCAGCATCCTTCTTATTCGCACCGTTATCCCCATAGATGTGGATAACCTTACGCTTATGATCCTTGTACTTATCAGCAAAATCAGCCGCCAATTTCTCCACCATTGAGGTATCCTTAGCGGTCTTCACAAACAGCACATCGATAAAGCGGTATTCTGAACGGGCATCCTGACAGACGAGCATCGAGGTAAACTCAGCGTTGAAATCCCAACTCGACTCGATAGGCGCGTTGGGGTCGTAATCGGTACGCCGGTGTACGTATAGCCGCTTCAGGTCATCGTACTCATAGCTAAACGACTGGGGGTAAACATGGCGGGCGGTATCCAGGCTGTGGTAAAATCCCGACCCTACACGTGTCAGGCGCTGATTCAGGATCTCCATGTTAAACGTCAGCTCATCACCGCAGGCCTCGCGCTGATCTTCGATAAATGACCCCGGCAAAAACTCCAGGTTATCGTAGGCCGTAGCCTCTTGAAAGTAGTAGCGCCCAGGCTTCTCTTTTTGCAGTTCCTCGGTTTTGAAAATCCAGTTTCCCTGGGGCGTCCACGGTACCGACGTAAAATCAGCGATTAGCCAGTGTAGGGGGTGGTTTAAGCCTTTGCGACCAGGCCGGGCATCTTTGTAGATGTGCTTATTGGCGCGCACCGTCGGACGGAGCACCTTATTGTAAAACTCTTCCTTGATCGTGGCCGACTCGTCGATGAGCAGCTGGTCAAAGTTGGCTCCCCGGATCGTTTCGGGCCGGTCGGCGGACACGAACTGCACCGTGTACCCGTTGGCGAACACCAGGCTGTTGTCGTAGGTGCGGATTGTGTTCCAGGCCGATTTCCAGTGCTCAGGCGGTCGCCGGTTGATGACGTAATGCCCAAAACCAGTTTTGGAGTTGTATTCGTGCAGGCCGTGCTCTTCGAAGACACTGCTCGACTGCGACAGAATGATATCCTGCACCTGACGGAACGTCAAGCCAGCCAAACCGGCCTTCGCCCTGGGGAGCTGAAAGGCCGACTCGGCCAGTAGGTGTATGAGGGTTCGGGATTTACCCGAACCCCTACCTCCCTGAAACGTTGCACGGAAACCGCCCTGATAGCCTACCCCTTCTTTTAGGTAATCGGCCTGGTTGGCCGTTACCGTTTGGTGGAATAGGAGCTGCTTGGGATTGAGCCGAATGATAGCCTCCTTACTCATCAGGCTGGCCCTCCGCACCGGTATAGTTATTGACCACCACGTTATTCTGCACGTATTTGACCGTGCGCGCCGGCATCAGATCGTCGGCCGTGAGCGGAATCTGGTCATCCTTCAGGCGCAGGATATTGGCGATCTCACGAGTGGCCGAAATGATGGCTTCGGCATTGCGGTCTTTGACGGCAATCGACATGGCCACGTACAGGTTTTCCACCAGAATTTTGGCGGTACCAACCTTGTCGATGTCTTCAACCTTCCCGTAGAGCTTCGTGCTCTCCAGCATGATCTGATACGCCTGCGAGTACTGAATATCGTACTCCTGCATGAGCATATTGACCACCTGCTGGGGTGAGAACATTTTGCACCGCCAGCCGAAGCACTTGCGGTATTTCTCCAGCATCTGCTGCTCAGACGGCTTGAGCGGAGTGCGGTGCAGCAGGTGATCCCGGAACTTGTCTAATTTTTCGGCCACTTTCTGCTGATTGGTTTTGGCAGGTGGCGTGGCGTTGCTGTCTGTCATGAATAAAAAAGCTACCCGGCAAGGTTACCAGGTAGCTTTTTGTGATGGTAGGACGGAAGAGTTACATTTGATAACATTCATTTTTTAACCAATAAAAAATATGTCCGTACTAACCGCCAACACTTTATTCCATTTCACCAAAAAGGATGCTTTGCTAGGAATCTTAAGTACAGGTTTCCGACCATCTTACAGTCCAGAATTTGGCGACCATAACTTTCCTACACTACCTGAGATGCACATTCCTATGGTTTGTTTCTGCGACCTGCCATTATCAAGGTTGCAAAACCACATTCATGGGTACAAATGGAATTTCAATGGGGTTGATCGGCAATCGAAACAGTACGGCAAATTTGGTTTAGGTATGAGCAAGGAGTGGGGTACCACGAAAAAGCTCAACCCTGTTACATACATTCAACCTGATTCACATCTACTCCAATTTATTCGCTTAACCACTGGTGCTTTATACGATCTATACTTCCCATTAAAAGCCGAATGGGAGAATGATCCAAATGTCAGCCCAGTTGCTAGAAGCTATTACTCTAATCCATTGACCAGATTCATGGCGGCAGGAATGCCTACACCACCTCTAAGCTATAAGAGATTCAATATCTCTGAACATGGATACTCCAATGCTGTCGCTATGTGCGCTTATCTAAAACCGTATCGAGACCCTCTAACAGGACAACAATATTATGACGAGCGAGAGTGGCGGTATGTTATTCCTTACACAAAAACGGAACCTGGAACTGTTCCTCCATTGACGGTATTTGAAGGTAAATTAGTCCCTGTTATCGGTCATGAAAAAGGTATAGAATGGGATATTGATATGTTTAAGAAAAACATAGAGCGTGATTACATGCTCACCTTCAACCCATCAGATGTAAAGTACATAATCGTTGAAAGTGATAGTGACATTCATGACATAATTACGCTGATGAAAGGGTTACCCGACAAGTATACAAGCGACGATATAGACAGATTAGTCACTAGAATAATTACCTGCGAACAACTCAAGGAAGACTTCTAAACAGAAAAGGCCCGGATGATCCGGGCCTTTTCTGTTTACTCAAACAAACTCGTACCGCTGGGGTCGCTGATCGCCTTCATGGCTTGCCGTCGCATCTCCAGCTCACCCTCAATCTCGGCATGAGGGTGCAGCCGCGTACCCTCGTCGAAGAAGTGCGACCAGCTACGCTTGAGCTGTCGGCCGCGCTCGTTATGCTTGTCGAGCGCAAAGTCGGGAATCTCCAAGCGCCTGAAGGGATGGGTGAGCCACGCCCAGATCAGCGACCAGTCGATCATGCGCGACTTACGGGCCCGGCTCAACAACAGCACCGCGTGGGTCAGAAACAACCGCTGCGGCTCATTTTTATCTTCCTTCTTCTTAGCCTGCTCCTGATGCATCCGGTATAGGGCCCAAATCTGCGCGGGCATCGTTGGCTCAGCCAGGCCCACGTCTTCGCTGCTCATTATTCGGAGCCGCTTCCAGGCGTATTCCACATAGCCCGAATCGTACAGCTCCACCGCCCAGTACAGGGCCTCGGCTTCGCGGCCCCGCCGGATACACTTTTGCATGGCACTGCTGACCTCGTAGAAGTCGTAGCCTTTCTTGGTGCGTAGGTCATACTTGCTCATGCCTCTATCGTGATTTTTCCGTTTTCGACTGTTACCCGTACCTGTTGCCCGATCTGAAACCCGGCCTCGGCCATCCACCGCCCGCCCAGGTTGAGTGCCGGCAGAAAACTGAATTGGCGGTAACGGTTTTTGCGGGCGCAGTAGCCCAGCTTTCGATTTTTCGCGTACATTCGCACTGTCGATTTATTAGTTATTGAACATTCCTGGTAATTGACACGAAGGCCGGTGCTCCAACACCGGCCTTCTTCGTTTAGAATAGGCTCACCTGAGCCACATTGATCTGCTTCCGGCGCATCCCGCTCCGGATCGTCATCCAGGCATCGCGCAGGCACTCACCAAAAAACAACCAGACCTTCTTTCTCCAGAGTCGGTGGGCCTCCTGCATGACCAGGCGCAACAGGGTCTTCTTCTTTGTCATTTTCGGATTCTCGTAAGGGCGGGGCTTGCGGATATACATTACTGTGGGCGGTTAAGGGTGAAGGTTACGAATTCGACCAGGCAGGCGGGGTACTCAACGGCAAACATGCCGAGGGCGGTGCCCATGCATAGGGCCTGAAACATGGCGCGGCCTTCCAAACCGCACGGTTCCGTGAAATGAATTGTGTACGTGAACATTCCTGTACTTGTTTAAAGTGAACGATTATGAATTGAGCAAGAAACTCCGTTGGTAGATCGCGAAATCAAGGTTCTCAAACGTCCCTAATCCCTCGATGTGGTAGTAAGACCGGCCATTAGCTCCGAAGTGGCTGTAACCCGCGAAATGGTCCATTGTGGCCGCCGTAACGGCTACTTTGCGGAGCGATTCAATGCGGATTCCGTACTGGTTCAGGTGCTGCTGGGCTTTAATCTCGATGGCCTTCATGTCGTGTTGTGTTTGACTGACTACACTGTAAGTATCTCCCGGCAAAACGGATAGACAACACGTCAATCCAAATAAATTTTTGTCATACATCGCCATTTTTTTAGGCCCTCAAAACAGGCTTAATTGGCCATATTTGGCGGTTTTTGCGGCCGGTGGCTGGGGCGGTGGCAGGTCGGGCTGGTGCTTCTTTTTCTCGGCCCACTCGGCCTTTTCCCGCTGCCAGAGACGCCACGTGTGGCACTGCTCTTTCTGGATCGGCACAATCGCCGGGATGCCCGTGTAGCGCAGGGTACGGTTTATGTCGTAGCCAAACCGCCAGTCGTCGGGGTTAAGTGAGTCCATGCACACAGCCTGCCCTACGCAGCCATGTAAGCACATATTCACGGCCGTCATCCGGGCGCAGATCGAGTCCAGGTCGGCCCCAAACTGGTAGTTGCCCGGAGCCACCGCGTGCGACGCAATCAGCATGCGGCCTGAGCCACTAGCTGGGTCATTGATCAGTAACCCTTTGCCCGTTTGCTCTGGAGTAGTTGTGATACGGGTCATGAACTCGACCACGTGGGGCGGGGTGAAAAACTGACCGAGCACGTCGCGCTTACCCCGACCGCACAGAGTCTCGTAGAAAGTACCCAGGGCATCGTACCAGGCATGGTCGCCATCGCCAACCATCCGCTGCTGCAGCATCACCCACTCGCGGGTCATCCGGACGAACCAATCCAGGTCTTTGTGCTTTTTCTTCAGCCGCTCGTACTCGCCCTGACGGATGGGCATAAACGACTCCACCAGAAAGTCGACCCAGTCGCGGAACGAGTCAGCGTAATCCCACGAATAGTCTTTTTCGGAAAATATCTTGTTAAGTGCCCGCAGCTCGTGCGGCACGTCGGTGCTCTTCGGCATAGCTATAAAATGAAAAAGCCCCTCCGGTTGGAGGGGCTGAGTGATCAGAATGGAACGGGGGTTTCTTCTTCCTGAGCCTGCTCGATCAGGCCCACCAACGCTTCGGCATATCGCTTCGAGAGCTTAAAGCCGAACAGCTCCAGCCAGCGTTTTTCCAGATCGTCCAGTTGACGACGGTGAACAGTTCGGTACTTACCCGGCTTCCACTGAATTACAAACTCGATCAGGTCGTTTTCGGTCACCTCGCCATTGTAGTAGTCGCTGATCTCCATCGCCTGCACATCGAGCGGGGTACCTTCGGCATGAAACCAGCTCTTTGCTACATCTGTCAACCAGTTTTTGTCACCCCAACGCTCGAAGTTCTCTTTCGGGAATGGCCGCAGGTGCTCGTTGATAGCCCCCTCTTTGCTGAAGTCATTCCGTTCTTCAGCCAGCAGCTCCAGATAAATCGTGGCCAGCTCCATCGGGTTCTGGCTGCTGGTACGTACCAGGTCACCGGCCTCGTGAGGCTCAATAAAGGCCGGAATGATCGTGACCGGGATAAACTGCATCGCAAAGCGTAGCAGCTGTTGGTGTTTGTGCGAATTGTCGATACGCTGCCCTACCTGAGACGCGAAGCGGTTATAATCTTCCTCGGTGGCACCCTCGTTACGCTGAAAGAAATTTGACTTACTCGACATTGTGTTACAGAGTTATTAGTTATTGAACTCTGTAAACTTCTCCCGGCAAAACGGATAGACAACACGTCAATCCAAATAAATTTTTGTCATACATCGCCATCTCCCGAGGCTCCAACGGTGCCCATATCTGCACAAAATTTTGCAGCCCAAAAAACTGCACACCGCAGTTGTCGCAGCCCTAAAAACAAGCATCTCCCATCTTCAAAGCGGCAAAAATGGCACATATAGGTTCATTTGGCACAAATGGTCCCTAATGACCATCGCCTAAAAAAGCCTGCTGCAACTTGCCCCTAAACCAAAAAGTAATGAAGATGCTTAACACCAAAAAGCGGATTAGAAAACGCTTGATAACCTACCGGAATACCCTCAAAGCAACCAGGCTCGTGGAGCGAGTAATTAAAATTATGAACGCTATTGTTGAGCTGTTGGAGAATGCAGGAGACAACCTTATCTAACGAAAAGCCCCCAACGATTTGTTGGGGGCTATGCCCTTTCGGGCGGGCGTGTATAGGCAACTTACCTGACTTCAACCGATCACTGGGTTCACCCGACGTATCAGGTATCACAACCTGAAGGTACCAGCTCTTTCGTCCATCAGGCAGTACTGCCCTCTGTTGGTTGCTTGGCTCTTTCGAGCCGTGCCGGTTTCGCTTTGTTATCCGGCTATTAATAGAGAAATCAGCAGGCTGAAGTCTCAAAAGAATCAACCCTATTAATACGCCAAAACTATTATCTGTTAGGCATCTGTACAAGACCGTAGCAGAGCAAACAGGAATAAAAGTAATCCGATAACAAAAAAACCAGAAAGCAACTCCGTTAACGACATGCCAGATTCTTCCTTCTTTTGTCCGGGTTGTTCTAGTACAAAACGATCAGGCGTTACCTCCAGACGGAACGGCTCACCAGATTGTAGCTTTCTATCTAAGCGGTTACGCAGCTCTTGGGGTAGTTTACCGTAGTCGAAGTCCATCAGAAAGGCAGTTTTAGCGTTTTCTGAAACGGGTGACGAGGGTTTTTGCTCTTCTTAAGCGTTATCACCTCCGACCCGAATACGCCCTGAAGGTACGCAAAATCGCGTTCTTCCGCATCGAGGTTGCGGTGCTCGGCCTGCCCCCCACGGGCCACAAAGGTATCCACCTGATTAAAGTAGAAACGCATATCCAGATACGCCATTCGGTGCTTGTACGCGTTCAGGGCCGATATCCAGTAATCGCAGTTGCACGTGATGTTCGTGTCCCACCAGAGGCCAGAGCCGGCCAGCAAGCCAAACGCGCAGCCATTTACCCAACCCGTCAGCTGCACCGGCTTCATGGGGTTATAGGCAGTAGGGTTCGGCGTATCAGCAAAGCCAAACAGATAGATACCCATTTGGCGGGTAACGTCGGCCGAGTGCTGAATCAGGTCATAAACCTCTTTGGGTTGCATCATGATCGGCTCACCCCGGTCGGTGTAAATCCGCCTAACGGCACTAATATCATCGTCGATCATGAACACACTCCCGAAGTGTTTATAAATCCAGTTACGCTTTTGCTGGAGCCCGATCACCGAATCCGGGTGCGTCACCACCTCCACCAGCGGATTGCTTCGACGGTACATTTCGCCCTGGTTTTCGGGCACGCAGATAATCGCATTATCTACTACCTGCGTGGTGCGCAGGCTCGACCACCGCTTATGGCTCGGTATTACGATCTTGACGTTTTCCATCGCTCAATGAATTTAGTGCCGTCAATAACCCGCGTCATACCCATCGTCTCACTCTTGTACGATTTCTCCCGGTCGCAACCCAGCAGCTCCGCAATATGATTAGCGTCGATCTCATTACGGGCCACAATCACAAAGGCGTCGTATTTCTCCGAAAACTTAGCCACAATAGGCATTTCGGGCGTTTCGGTCTTCTCCGTGGCTTTCTGATGCAGCTCTTCCATTTCGGCCAGGCTAATGCCAAAATCAGCCAGGTCCACATCACTAAAGTGCTCGCGCAGGATCTCGTCCACCCAATCGCCCTTAATGGCGTTACTGGCAATGTTGTACTCCTTAAACTCCGCATCGGTCAGCAGGCGGTTTGGCACCCGCACGTCCACCAGCTCATCGCCTTTGCCCAGCTGCACCATGGCCTTACACCGTTGGTGGCCGGCCAGTAGCGTACCGTCAAAATTGATCACTGGTATCTCAACCAGGCCAAACCGTTCGAGCGATTCGCGCAGCTTTTTGCTCTGCTGCGCGGTCATCTTACGAGGGTTGTACTCGTAAGGCAATAGGTCAACAACTTTGCGCTGCTGCGTACTCCAGACTAACTTCTCCATTCGGGTTTTCCGCTCGCGCGGTGCTAACTACTCAGTTGAACGTCTATTTCCCGAATCTTCAGTTCGCATTGCGCCAGCTCCGTTTCCCATTCGGCACGCTTCGAGGGCCGGGCCTTGGGGTTCTCCAGTTTACCCTTCAGTTTCGACCGCTTATCTATCAACCGCCGTTTCTCGTAAGCCAGCTGGTACCGGCCTTCGTCGTTACCCGGCAATGCCGACAGGCTGCTGGTTTGGGCAATCGGGTCGGGGGGCAACCGGTGGTTTCGCTCCAGATAGCGTTTCTTATCCCACAAGGCTTCGATCTGTGCCGTCAGGTCCAGAATACTACGCGTCAGCTCCGGGCACGGTACCGACTCCGGAACCAGGTGTAGCTGGTTGCTCTGGTCGGCACGCCGGCGGCTGAGCGTATCCAGCTCGCGCGACAGATCGGCCTGCAACCGGGCATACTCATCGCCCTCGAGCACGGGGCCCGTGGCCCGCTCCTGCAGCGGCTCCGGCACTGCCTGGGTGCGCACAGCCGTCGGCTTAAAATCCACTTGCCCCTTCAGATCAGCTAACCGACGCTGAGCCTGTACCAGATCGGCCGACGTCGCCCGCTTGGTGGCCACCAATTTTTCGAGCATTCGAACAGTTGACTGTTGCTGGAGTATTTGCGCCTGAAGATTCATAGGCACAAAAAAACCGGCACGTAGCCGGTCACGGTAGGACGTTCGTATCGTCTTCGGGCTCTTCCCCATTCCCTTCATCGGGTTTAGCCTCGATCATCTGCCGGAACGAGCTGACTATATCCCGGTACGCCCAGGCCTGATGGTCTTCGAGCGGGTCCTGATACCATTCGTCGAGGGGCATATTTTGGGGTAGGCTCAAATAATGCTCCAGCACAAACGAGAGGTGTGCCGCATCAATCCTGGCAGCGTGAAGGTGAGCGCGTAGGTCGGTGAATCGCGCGGGCGCAGGGAAAGGCATATATGGAGCCGGTTGGTCACTGCTAACTATCATCCTTCCAGACGACCGTGTCGTACTTACAACGACGTGCCAACCGGCATGTCTTATGGCACGCCGGTTGGTCGTCTGGACTCGATACTGATAGTTAGCATCACAAACATACAAAAAAGCCGACAGCATTGTCTGCTGTCGGCTTTGGCTACCCCGGACTATCTACGCTTCCGTGTCGGTGCCGGTCGCGTCCGGGTCAGGCTCCGAGCCATCATAGGGCTCTTCCTGCACCGGTTTCCGGCGGCTGGCCAACCGCTGCTGAAAGCTCGCCGTAATCGACTCGCGGGCGGCTTCCCGTTCGGCCTCCTGAGCCGCACTGATTTCCTCGGCCGACATACCCGCGTACTTCGAGTTAGCAGCGGCCCGCTCCTGCGCGTTCTGCAACGTCCGCACAATCAGGCCGATGTTCCCGAGCGGGTCTTTTTCCAGCTGCGAGCCCACAAACTCGTTATTCGTCATCTCGTTCAACGCCCGTACCGAACCTTTGGCTGCGTTCTCCAGCGACTTGAGGGCCGTTACAATTTTCTTCGTTTCCAGCTTATACATGCTTACTGAGGTTTGGGTGCCTTCTCCGGCACCAGTTCGATAAATCCTTTTCCTAATACCGTCTCGTAGAGTTGAGCCAGTACCGCCTGGGGAGTTGTCGCATCCAACACAATGCGCGTGGTGGCCGATTCCAGGCGTACCCGGCCCACGTACTCCTTCTTGACCCGATAGGCCGTTTTACGTCTTGTCGTCGACATAGCTTAAAAAAAAGGCCCCTCTCAGTCGAGAGAGGCCGTTGAGCTGAAACCAGTACGCACTACGCCGGCATCGGGATCACCACCGCAGCCTCGAGCACGGGCGGATGAAACGCATACCCCTTGCCCATAAACTTCAAATCCATCTGAAGCTTATCGTCGGCCTTCGTACCCGAATCCGTTTCGTCTTCAAACGTCAGCGGCTCATAGCTGGTACCATACACCACCCGCGTACCGTCTTTGTAGGTAGCAATGGCCACCCCGCCTTCGTTGATGGTCTTATCCAGGGCGGCAATCTGATCGGCCTCGTAACCGGCAAATTTGGCCACGCCCGATACGTCTACGTTCTGGTAACCCAGTTCACCCTTCCGGGTCGACTTCACCTGGCACGTATTGAGGTCAAACGTCAGCGGTGCGCCCACAACTCCATTCTTGAGCGGAGGAACTTCAGACAACTTACCAGCTGCTATATCATCGGCCTTCGGCCAGTCGTCGGTAAAATCGCTGGCCGAAAACAGTACCAGCTTCATAATACCGCCCAAATTGGACTTTTGGCGCTCCTTGCGCTTTATGGGCGTAAAGCTCACCGTAGCAGCCAGCGTGACCCCTTCGGGCCCAAACATAAAATCGTGCATCGACGGCGGCACCAGCGCCCCCACCTCGGCCGGAGCCAGCACACTCGCCAGCAGTACCAGGCCAAACAACACCGAACTGATTACACGGAAACGATTCATGGAAAAACAGTAAAAAAGTGAATGATGAGATTAAACGAACATTCCTGATAACCACCCGACAAACCGAACTGCGCCAGGCCCGCAGGCCCGGCGCAATACGCTACTTATCGTTCATAAACAGCACGCGGCCGTCGCAGTAGTTGATACCCATTTCACCGTCGAGGAACAGCTTGATCGTCCGCTCCGACTGCTCAACCTTGATACTCGGAATGTCCTCCGTCGTATCCTCGGGGCCCAACACGGCCAGGTTACCCTCTACCGTCAGTAGCTGCTTGTCAGTGCCCTTCAGCCACGAGCGGGGCTCAATCGTAACATTCGGCAGCATGGCCAGCCGCAGTACGCCATTCTCCCGGTACACGATCTGCGCGTTGTTCGACAGCTGCGCGTCCAGTGCCTGCGTGATGTAGACAATGTGCATCGGGTCGAGTGCCAAAATGCCGTTCTCTTCGAGGGGCTCATCCATCGTCTCGAAAAACGCCATACCCAGTTTTTGCAGCTCTGAGAGCACGTTGCTGGCGTTGATCGTAGCCGCAGCAGCCACCACGTTACCAGCCGGAATATCGCCCACCGCACCGGCTACCGAGCCCGCCGGCGCAATGCCCTGCTCAAACAGGATCTCCAGACCGTCCACAATGTCCACGTGGCTGTCGCCCTGGGCATCGTGCACGCCTTTGTAGATCGCCCCGTGCACGTCTTTGGCGCACTGCCGGAACACCTGCTCCATGTACCAGTTCATGGCCTCGAACGAGTAGATATCGCTCGAATCGGTCGGCCGACGCTTAGCCAGGTACGTTTTACTCCAGGCGTAGAGCTGCTTCTCGTCCAGCTTCAGGTTAGCCTGAAACGGCAACAGGCCAGCCTCGCGGTTAGCCAGTGCCACACCGCCCTTGTAATTAGGTGCACCACCCTTGCGGCCAGGCTGCAACATGGGATCGGTCGACGAGCGAATGAGGGGCACCTTATCGCGCACCTGAAACCCCGTAAACAGCCGGTCTTTCTTCACGTTGAAGCCGTTCGACTGTTTGAGAAAAAAAATCTTTGAATAATCGGCGACATTCTCTTTGAGCTTATCGGCCAGCTTACTCATGTCGAGTGATGACGTTGCCACTTCGATATACAGTTTTGAGTTGAAAAAAAACGCGTGAATGATGGGTCTGACGGGCCGACGGGCTACTCCTGCTCAGCGGCCGGAATATCCAGATCGGCCATCAGGCCGGGGTACTTAGCGGCCAGCCGCTGCTTATCGGCCAGAGCCGACGCATCCTTATCGGTGAGTGAGCTTGCCTGAGTTGTCGCACCGGTCTTGTTGGTGGTATCACCGCTGACGGCGGCACCCTTCAGAGCGGCCTGTTGCGCATCCCAGGCAGCGGCCTTTGGGCTCAGGGTTGTTATCTGCGCCTTTACCGTGGCCAGTTCAGCCTTTACCGTGGTCAGCTCCGTCTCGGCCTTGGTAGCCCGGTCGGTCATGGCCGTCAGCTGAGCCGCTACATCGGCCGGAGCCGCTTCGGGTTCGGTCGTCGAGGCCGACGGGGTCACTGCCGTAGCAGGAGCCGTAACCAGTACGGCCTCTACCGCCGTAGCCGGCGCGGTGGGCGTAGCTGGTTGAACCGTTACCGCAGCAGGGGTAGGTACCTCCAGAGCCTGAATCTGCTGATGAATAATAGCCGCTTCCTGCTCGGCCGAATTGAAGACTTCCTGAGACGCATTCTCAGATAAATACTTGAACGCAGAGGGGAACATCCTAGCCAGGAAGCTACCCGAAACCGTGGTTTTTGCCATTTGATTTATGAAAGTTGAATTACTCGCTTGTAAGCCGCATTGAGATCGCCCTGGCTATCGGCCAGTCCTAACCGAATTGCATCTTTAGGCCCATACACCTTGCCGGTATAGATTTCGTCGGAGGCCAACTTGGCACCCCGGCCCGCGCGCAGGCCCGATTTGAACGCCTTAGCCGACGCATCTAGATCGCGCTGAATTTCCCCGATCGTATCCTCGTCGAGCGGTTCGATACTGTTCAGCTTCGCTTTGTGAATAGCGCCCGTCGACCGGAAAATCTGGGGTTCCATCCCCTGCTGCTCCAGCGCCTTAGCCACATTCATGTGAATGTAGATCGTGCCAATAGAGCCGATCTTAGCCAGGGGGCTAGTCCCCATCATGATTTCGGTTGAGGGAGCCGCCGACCACAGGGCCGCACTAGCGCAGAGCGTCACGTGCGCCACCACCGGCTTTTTGCTGGCCAGGTAGGCCACGGCCGCAGCCAGCTCGTCGGTCGAGTCCACGGTACCACCACCCGAATTGTAGCGCAGAATCACGCCGGTCTTGCTGTCATCGTCGGCCGCTTTGTAGATCAGCGCCATCAGAAAGGTGTTGCTGAAATAGTTGTCGTAGGTGTACCCGCGCGACATGGTGCCCTGAATCGGAATGACCGGCACATGGCCGTTCATCGACAGATAATCAATCCAGGCTTTTTCGTAGGAGTAGTCGGCCGCTTCAATCAGATGCTGCGGCAGCCCGTTCATAAAGCCCAGCGTATTGAGCTTAAACAGATCGGCCTTCAGCGCGGCCTTGATTACATTTTCGTGGAGTGGCGAAACTGCCCACGCGCAGGAATACAGATTGCCGGTCATTCCGATTCAGGTGATAAGACCCTACAAACATGCTCGACTCGCTCAGGCTATAACAGGACAAAACCCCGCCAACAAAAAACCCGGCCCTCAACGCGGAGCCGGGTTTCATCCCACCGTAACTTAACTTGTATCGTACCGGCTCTGGGCCAGCCTAATTTCTCCACCAGCTGCGGCCGAACAACCGGCAGGCCGCATACATACACCAATTGCGGAGCCACTTTCGAGGCTCTACTGCCTTCAGACGTTCATAAAGCTCCCGATCTGCCAGGTAGCGTGCTCGCGTTTCGCCCAGCTCGGCCTCAAACAACCGGTTGTCGTACCAATAGTCATGCAGCACGCAGGCCCGACAATGCCGCCCGATTGGCGGGAAAAAGCCCCAGAGAATCATGGGCACACTGGCAAAGTCGGTCTTGTAACCAACTGGTACAACCACCTGCCCAACCAGGGTACTGAAGGTCAGTGGCTGTACCAGTCGCCAGCGGTCGGCTTTGGGGTCATCTTCTAAATATTCCACTACAATAGCCTGCATGTTACCACCAGTTACAATTCATGTTACCAGTAGTTACAATTGCCCCCGCGCGTCCATAGTCGCGATCTCACTCGCCAGCAGTGTGTACAGTATCTGCGCGAAGGAGGTGTTATCGTCAATCACCATCCGCTGCCGCAGCTGACCAATCGTGATGCTCTGAAAAAAGTCCACCTGGCTAATGGCCCCCTCGGTATCCGCAGGTACTATCTGACCCGTAGCCGGCATGATGTAAGCCCCCCGCGTTTCGCGTTGCACCACGCGGTCGGCATATCGAGTCATGAGTACCTGGCGCTGTTCAGCTGTCAGTGTCGGGTCAGCGGCAATCTGCTCCAGCATCGGCACGCCCTGCGCATCCACGTACAGAATGCTGACCTGCTGGCACATTTCGAGATCGTCAAAAACGACAAATGACTTTAGCCGGGCAGCCCGTTGAAAGCCCGTAAACGGTTCGGGCGAAATAGCAATCTGAATAGGGTTTTCCATAATTATCAACTCATTAGAAGGATAGACTTCATTGTGCCCCCATCGTTCGCCCATAGCCGCAATTCGTTGTTGCTGCTGTTTTTATAAATCACCGACCTGCCAGCAGGTATATCGGCGGTGGTGGGGTTTCCGGCTTTTGTGCGCCAGCCAGAGAGAACCCCACCGGGTGCCCACCATTCACCATTACCCTTGATACGGCCAACTTCATTACTGGTACTCGCACTGGTTCCAGCATAAAACACGAAATCATCCGACGTACTGGGTACTTGCTGCCGATAGGTGTTACCATTCACCCCGGACCCATAGTACTGATGATCATTACCACCAACCTCATACATCACTACCTTGCGGTTTCTCAGGGAGCCGTTAAACCGCACTTCGTCACTAACCTCCAGCCTGGGTACATACAAATCATAGCATACCCACGGTCCCCAAGCATTGTTCCCCCAGCGTTGCCGACGGTACGCATAATTCGTATTGTTATCTACGTACGTCTGAATTCGGTTTCCGAAGTGCGAAACCTGATTGATCAACGTGCCGAAGGTGAATATGCCCGGAAACGTACCAGCAGGCCCATTGCCAGCCGGATTCCAGGATGAGCCACCTACCCCAAACACACCCAGATTCAACATCGCATTAAAGTCGAGCGTCTCAGGTATAAGCATTGCCGTAGCTTCTTCGTAAATCACCCCGCCAATGGTCACTTTGCCATGAGTCTGAAGTACTGCCCCAGAGCCATCGTCGTAAGAGCGCCCAAAAATGGTTTTGCCGGTCCTATAGGCGGCATCCGTGTTGGCCCCGGCCACGCCCCCGCCTACTTTGAACCAGGTACTGAGGTTAGTATTAATACTGGTAGTCACCCAGTCCACCACACTTTTGAGCACCGTGATTACCGTCGCAATCCGAATGCCCCGGTAACCCTTGTTCCCCAGATTATTGTCGATATCGTTTTTGATCGACGAGCCGTCTGATGCCATTGCTTAAGAATAAAAATCGTAGGAAAAACCGTAAGAGAACTCTGCATCGAGCAGCCACCGCCCGGGCTGCTCGGCCAAATGATAGGCAGGCCACCGGGTGTCGGTGGTCCAGCTGCACATATACCCGTTGGGAGCGGCCTTGAACTCGGCGCTGAAACGCAGCGGCTGGCTGGGCGTTCCCACAAGTTTGTACAAACCGTTGCCATCCTGATACACCGCTACCCATTTGCGGCCGGTCATCCGGGCTACAAATAGGGTTGTCTGAGCATGATCACGCGGTATCTCCAGTACCAGCGCCTGCGCGTAGGCAATACCGTGCACGCTATTGGTCGCTTTTTGGGAGTAGCCGCTTCGATCACGCAAAAAGCGCAGGTTGATCACCTGAGCATCTTCGGAAAGCTGGAGCCCGTTTTCGGGCAGGGTCCAGCCCGTTAGGTCGGTCGGCAGCGTACGGGGGTCGGTCAACCCCAGCAAATGCCGAGCCTCGATCAGCCAGAGCTGACGGAGACCCGGCACATTTGCCTGACCGCCCTGGTTCGGTAGTGCAGGAACAGCAGTGGTTCGGTCAAAGGGATTCATTTGGCAAAACTGCGCCTTTACCGGGCCGAACGGTAGGACGTAAAAACGGGGGGTCTAAAAACCAAAAACCGCCTTCCTGAGCCAGAAAGGCGGTTTTTGGCCGTGAACAACTCGCCAAACGAGTGAACAACCCCGAATATTGGTGAATAGGTAGCCCAAACTGACGAGTAACTACCCCTACTTTATTTCACGTTTACGCCACTTGCCGCGGATAAATCATCTGCTCCGTTTTGTACATCATGTACCGCTGGTGGTCGCGCCACTTCTTCCGGAGCGTGTCGCTCGCAATCATGTCTTCAGTGATCCCGTACCGCTCCATGAACAGCTGCACGGCCTCGTAGTCGGTAATGCCCAGAGCCAGGCTCGTCTCGCAGCACTCCAGAAACGCCTGCGTAAACAAATAGCCAAAAAACTGGGCCACGGCCTGCACCTTCGAGGGGTGAATAAAGTTGTTGCGCAGTGAGTCGGGCAACAGGAGCGTGATGTACTGCTCCGGGTGCAGGTCTTGCGCAGATCGGGGTAATACGTGCCGGAAACCTACCTTCTCCGACGCCAGTACGCACAAAATACCGAGCATCGTTTTACGGTTGATATCAACCGTGTTGGTATTGTTCCCGTAGCGAGCCATAATGAACTGCCGAACGTGAGCCTCAGGCACAGGAATGCGCGATTTTAACATTGTGGGAATGATGGGGGGTAGATGTTGGGCAAAGGTTCCAAACGTGGCCAACTGCTAATAGGACTTAAGCGAAATATAAGTAGAACAGTCCATATGTTTTACACGACATAGAGCAAATGTAACCGGCTGGGTATTCCTGTTCTGCTAAGGCCTATTGCGGGCTTCTAACGCGACTATCGTTCAACTCTGTATTTTTTTTGTAATTCTGTAGCAGCTGTATCGCCAGTGGTCAATTTCCTTTTTATCAGCACTTTAGCCCAATACAAGTAGTTTGAATCACTTGAAACAGCCTCAAAAACAGGCTGTTTTTTTTGTAACAGCGACCTACTATCTGAATCTGAGGGGGTTAACTGTTACAAACTTTTGTATCAATTGTAATTTTGTTACAACTCCAAAATAGATTTTGTATCAAGATAATAACTTGACCCACAGGCTAATTAGCCCGATTTTACCCCCACTTGTTACAGAATTACAAAATTTACGCAGTTATTATAAAAAGGGTCGAAGGGAAAGGGCAGCCAGAGCAGGCGGGCACAAAAAAAGCCCCGCAAGCGGGGCCAAAAGAATAGGATTTGTAGCGTTTTATATGTTCTCCAGTATCAAGCCATCCAGCTCAAAGGCAGCCAGCGTGAACATGAAGCTAGCCACCTCCACTACGTCCTCATCCATGTTTATCGCAGCTGCATTCTTAAGGTTATCAATCAGCTGACATGCAACATCCACATGGCTGGTTTTGTGCTCCGAGGCCCTCTGCGCGAGTTCCTTTTTGTAGGAGCTGAGGTTTTCTTCAAACTGCGCAGGCCCGTATGCGTCCAATAGAATGGTCCGCATCATTTTCATCAGTAGGATATCCTTCCGAAGCTCGTCGTCGATAGTTTGCATAGTAAAGGAAGTTAAGCCCCGTGAACTGGGTTAGCCGAGGGGCGAGGGGAGTCAATCTGTGTCGTTAAAATTTGCGTGTGTTGGGCCTCCCATTGTTCGCATTCATAGCGCAGGCGGCCAATGAGTTTTCTCTGCTGTCGGCTCTCTAAATCCCGTTGGGCGTAAAACGGGTCTTGCTGTTGAAATGAGCGTTGATCCCAGTGGAAGCACATACGAAGATGAACACGATAAGCTCGGTCTTCTAAATCACCTTTACCCTGGCGTCTGAAACTGTAGTAAAGGCGGGTTATACGTGCACAATGTTTTGATCTGGTCATTCGTAGCGTAGCAGTTGTTTGTCCTGAATCAGTTTCAGAATCTCCTTTGTCGGCCGCCACAGCTCTTCCTCCGTGCGGAAGTCCATCAGCATGACGTATTCACGTTTGCCGTGCCAGGCATCGACCACGATAAAGATTCGGCGCTTATCGGCCGATATCCACTTACTGTACTGGCGCAGAACCAGCTCCGGAGGAACCGTGCTGATCAGGGGCGTTTTGGCTTGTATGGGGGTGTTTGGTTGGTTCATCGGGGAATAATCGTAATTGGTTGTAATGACGGCCGTGGGGGCCGTATCGTCGGCGGTCGGCATTATCGGGCCGGTCATGGTCGAGGTGGCACCACTGGCACAAGGATGCCAGGTTGGAAAATCGGTTGTTGCGTTCATCATGATCGAGGTGTGCACAGGCCAGCCACACAATCCAGCCATCGCCTTTAGGGTGCGGCTGGCCATGCTCAGCCTCGCAATGAACACAGCGGTCATTATCCCGCTTTCGAACCAGGCGCTTTATCAGTGACCATTTAGGATGGTAGCGTTTGCGCTTGAAAGGCATAGCCTATAACTCTCTCACCTCAACCAGCTCTCTCTCCAGATACCACTCATCTATCGCCGTCAGCTCAATACCCTTTGTACCATCGAGCTTCATACAGTAGCCTTCTTTTTTGGTAAACACGTAATCCCGAACCCACTCCAGGGTGCTGTTCGGTGATTCGATCACCAGCTCCGGCCCGATGTAGTGGCAAAAGGCTTTTGCATAGTCTCCATTATGAGTAGCCAGCACACTCTCCCAATCGTCGCGGTACTCCACCACTTCCTTAAGCTCGTTAGCGGCCAGCTCATCGTCAATAATCAACGTGGCATACCACCATTCGTAGCAGAGTTCAAACGTGCGCTTAGCCATTCCTCAGCCCTCCTTTCTTAGCATTCGAAATCATACAGTAGTCTATTTATTAGTTGAACATTCCTTTTTCATTACACCAAACCAGTCGACAATCGTCGGCCGAATCATCACCACAATCACCGCTATGGCCATCCCGATCACCAGGGTTATCGAGGCCAGAGGTAAGTACAGCACCCACTTCATTTTCGCATCCGGATTACGGCCAGTGACCCAGCCCGGCCCAACCCCGGCTTGATATGCACAACCCCATCGATCAGCACGATCAGCGCCGACGTCGTGCGCACCCGTAGCCGATCAGCCAGGTACAGCTCCTTTTCCCGCTTCAGCCGCTCGTAGAATTCCTCGATTGTCTGGATTCTCGTTTCCGACCGGCCTTCTACCCAGGCCCGCGCGACCTTCAGCAGATGCCCTTCCATCGGGTTTTTTACGGCCACGTGCGTGCGTTCCATCTCAAACAGGCAGGCATCGGCCAGGCGCGTACCAACGAGCACATACGGATCGGGGTACTCCACCAGGTTCCAGCCGTCACGTTCGAGCGAGTTCACCGTTATTTGGTACAGCACCGTAGTTTGATCGCTCAGCTGACCCACACACTCCCATACCGCTACCCCGTGGCCGTCGAGGCCTGCCGGCGGAGCGCTGCACCCGAGCAAAATCATTTCCTGCTCCGCATTGAGCGCGTAGCGAATCATCGGAATACCATGCACACGGCCCATTTCGTCCGCGTAGGCAAGCATCGAAATTCGGTTATACTCCAGAGGGCCATTGCCCTGATCTGCTGTGTTGGTTGTCATTGTGATAGAGGGGGGTTAAAACGGTAGAGGGGTCACAGGGACGGCACCCGGATCGTCATCCCAAAACCGGCGCTCAGGTTGCGTATCGGCATTGGTCTGGATATAGAGCATTTCCTTCGTCTCGCTTTTGCCGGTTTTGGTCCACTCGCCCCGGTTGTTCGAATAGGTAGCATGGCGCTCCATAATCCGCTTATCGGCATTCTGCAATTCCACCGGGTTGAGCGTGTAGCCCTTAAATCGGCACCAGGCTTGCAGCTTCTGTAAAAAGCCCTGAGGGCTCAGGCCCGGCTGCATAGGCTTGTAGGTTTCCTGCGCCATGTAGCGAGGCACGTAATGATCCAGCCGCTGCTCATCGAGCCGGAAATAGCTATCCGCCCAGGCATGGAACGTGGGGCCCATTTGTGCCTTGTAGGTGTTCAGCATCACGTTCTTCATGGGCGGCTCCACTTTGCCCCAGGTGAGCCAGGCCTGCACGCTGCGGCCCATCACATTCATGAAGCAATTCCATTCGGCCGAGTTGAAATCGGTAAACAGAGCCTTACCAAACTCGCTCAGCGGTAAGCGTTCTTCCCGATAATCGCCCGTCGGGTTTTTGTGGTAGTAGTCGCTGAAGGTCGTGAACCAGAGCCGGCGCATGGTCGACTTATCGGTATCACTGGGCGGAAAGTTGGACGTTATACACAGCTTGGGCGACTGCTCGAACGGAATCGAGTACGACGACATACCCTTCGGGTTGACCGTCGTAAACGACGTAATCATGCTGAAGAAGTACTGAAAATCCAGGTACTTATTCGCATCGTCGACGAGTATCATGTCGGTGTGTTCCGATACCCCTTCGAGCACGTGCGCGTTTTCGGTCAGGCGTGTATCCCGGCCACCCAGCAGCTTGGTCTGCATCATCCGGACGAGGCTCGTGTAGGCCATCGACTTACCCGTACCACCGTGGCTTTCGTCGGCCGTCGTGATTTCGTAGTCCATCGCCCAAATACAGTAGGCGTGGGCCGGGTCTTTATAGCGGTGCAGCAGGTAGCCGAAACTGATTAGCTTGTTAATCAGATGCTGCTTCTGCTCCCGGATCTCCTCCTCGGTCAGCAACGGCCCGTCGATGGCCCACCGGTACTTTTCGAGGTATTCTTCCTGCTCCTGACGGGGGCGCTCGTCGAGCCGCTCTTCCAGCTCCGGGCGCCAGTATACGCGACTGGCATTGATCAGGTAACGCAGAAACAGGCAATCGGTCGAGTGAATCTGAATATCCCAATCGCCCAGCTCCGTTTTGCTGATGGTAAACGGGGCATCGATCACCTTCACGTCGTGGGGCAGTACTTCGGCTTCCCACACAAAGCGGTCGCAGGTATCGCGCTCATACACCTTGATTCCCTCTTTGGTCACGCACCAGGTCTCGTTCTGGAAAAACAGGTACTGATGATCGCGCCCAAAGTCTTCGAAGCTCACCTCCACCGCCGACAGGTTGCTCATCGAGTCTTTGCTGAAGTTCTTCGACCGGTGAAACGCATTGAGCAGCTCAATGGGTGAATAGCGCCGTTTCAGAAACTCCTTTACAAACCGGTTAATGTGGCTGAACTCCATCGGCCGAACCACATTCCCATCGATGCGCACCAGAATCTCACCCCGCTTATCATTGGGCAGCTCCAGCAACCCGAAACCATTGCGGTGCAGGAAGTTGTAAATAAGCTCGTTGTTGGGCTTGTACTCATACAACACCCGGCCACCTTTTATTAGCAGATCGCCGTTGCGGTCTCGCTTCGGTTCTTCATCCCAAAACCGCAGTGGGTAGGCCATCCGCAGTAAATTGTCGAAATCCTTACCGGTGTAGTAGGTAAAGAAATCCCGAACGTCTTTGCAGGGGTTACCACGCAGGTCATACCGTTTGCGCAGCTCATCGGGCAAAAAGATCGTGTGCAGGTCCAGGTACTCGGTGGCCAGCTTATGGGCCTCCCGTCTGCCGGTTTCGTCAATGTCGGGGAGGTTGTACACCCGCTCGGCCATCCCCCTGATCCGGGCGTAGTGGTCGCTGGCCAGCTCGGCCGTTTCTGAGTTTTGCCAGATCACTGAGTAGCCCAGAGCCGCTACATTGAGCGCATCCGAGCCACCGGTACACAGAATGATCTCCGGCAACTTTACGTCGTGGCGCTTGGCTTTGGTGGTTACTACCTCGCCATCTTCGCCGGTGGCAGCGGTATCGGGTGTAGGGCCCTGCAAATCGTTTAGCCGCTCCTGAGCCTGCATCAGCCCAAACAGGTAGCGTTCGGGCTTACGGCCGGCCGAAAAGAACCGGCGGCTTTTATCTTTCTCCTTCGGCTTATAGTACTTCTGCCACGTACCCTCGTCGAACATGAACTGGGGGTACGTGTCCGTCGAGCCGAAGGTTAAGGCTTTACGGTTTTTGATGTAGGTGTAGCTGGCCAGGGCATACAAATGGTACTGCTTGCACAGCTCCTTCGCATTCCGCATCGCTACCTCGTCGCCCGCCTGCTCACCATCTTTTAGGTTACGCTTAGACAGAAACACCCAAATCTGCTTCGAGAAAATAGCCTTCAGATCGGTCACCGAAAACTCTTTAACCTCCGGGTAGTAGTGGCCTTCTTCCTCCTCAGGCGTGGCTGGGCGCTCCGAAAACGTGTAGGCGGGTTTGGTCGATTTGCCATCTTCGCCCGCAATCTCAAACCGCTCAGCAATGAGCTTCATGGCCTCGGCAAAGTCCAGCCGTTCCTCGCGCATCACGACGTCGATGGGCGACATGGCTTTCTCTCCAGAGCCAAAATCTTTTACCCACCATACCCCGTTATGCTCGGTCAGGGTACAGCTGGCCGTGGCTTCTTCGCGAATCTTGAACTTGAAACGCTTACTCTGGCTTGCCTTCTCGGCCTGAGGGTAGTAGTGGAGAATGATAAGCAAGCCCCCCTGGGTTTGCTCATATACGTGTTGTGGGGTAATCCGGGTCATGGCGGAAAGTTGACGGAAGTGGGTTTAGTAGAAAAGGACCGGCAGGCGGGCCCACCGGTCTGGCTTGCATCTAGCTACTAACCACTTCATTCTCAATCACCGGCCACCGGTTTATATCCTTCAGAAACTGCACCACATCGGCCTGAGCTGCGGCCTGATCGTGGCGGGCACGCACACTAAACGGCTCTTGGGTCGCACCCGTGTAGGCAAAGGATTGGTACAGCGGGTTGACCGTACCTACGGCCGTCACGTAGCCGAGCACCACCGTCGACAGCTTGGCAATACCATCTGCACGGGGTTCTTCGATGGGCATGACCAGTAGGCAGGTCACGTCATTGGCCTGTTGCCAGAAGGGCGCTTTGGTAGGCTGTTGGTTCATAAAAGTTCTATGGTAAAAAGTTCTCTAACGATTCGGCAACCCGGTGCTCAATAGCCTGGAGCACCGAGGGGGTTATGGGTTGAATCATGGTGCCTACCTGAAAGCTGGGGAGCGCATGACGCGCCATGAAGGCGTTCATATCGGTTACGGTTTCGAGGCAATTGCGTAGGTTCTGCTCCGACTGGAGGTGGTAGGTATTGGCGTTGTGAATCGCCAATACCTGGTTCATGGACAAAATCATACAGCGACAAAAAGCGAAACGTAGTGGGTGGTCTGGTCCTGCTTTACTTCGCTCACGAAGGGCTTCAGGGGCATTTTCTGGTATAGCGTGGGTACGTCCGGCTCATTCAGGCGGCTACGCACCTGCTCCGCCGTCACACCGACGAGCGTTTCCAGGTACGAGGTAAAGCCGCGCTGACGGCTGATAGTAAGGGTCATGTTGCCACATCCCTGGGGGGCGTTGTTAGGCGTCGACATGGTTTTGCTTGGATTTATTGGTTTGAACATTCCTGTAGTAAGGCACTCAAGGCAATAGAAAGGGGCTTCCGGGAGCCAGTAGGTAGCTGATCAGGATCAGCAGGAGAATCAGTAGCTCTTTCATTGTGATCAGATTTATAGGATTTGAAAATTCACTATTTGGGGCGGGTCAATCCTTGCCGTCTAAGTCGATTAGCAGTCTGTTTATGTTGGGCTTTAAAGTGCTCAGCGGCCTTTTCAACAGCCATTGTAAATTCTGGATCAGCAACTCGACCAACCCAGGCGTTACGCCACCTCGTAGCGTAGGTCAGCCGATTCAACTCTGGATTAGTCTCGCAGACAAAAACAATGACGTCCTGTTGTCCAACACTTTGAGGTAGTGACTCTCGTGCTACCCTCATACGGTCTCGCCATTCACTCGAAGCCGTGACCGTCTGTACTCGATTATTTGCCATCAGGAAAAGAGATTGTTCGTTTGTGCATTAGCTGGTTGTGTGTAAAGCAGGTAGGCTTATATTAGCACTACCAAAGACGGTAATGCAACTTTTGGTAGTGCTAAATAACACAACCCAAAATAGTAATGCAAATTTTAGTTGCATTATATTTTCATCGTGAACTCAACTGCCCAAATGATCAGAGAATTACGCAGACGGAATGGTCTGACACAAAAGGAATTAGCCCAAAAACTTGGTCTAACCTATCAGTCAATCCAGAAGTGGGAACGGGGTGACGGCCTGCCTACGTCAAAGCAACTTCCAGTTGTGTCAAGCATTTTGGGTGTCAGTGTTGAAGAGCTTTTGAGCGGAAACCAAAATCCTGTTGCAGATGACGAGCCAGGGGTATATGTAAAGGGAAATATCCGCTCAGTCAAAACAAGTATCAAGGAACTCTATACGCAGGTACCATTCATTAGTGTACGAGCACAGGCAGGCATTTCTAAAATATCACATGAGTATTGCGATTTGCGCTGGATAGAAGAGACCTACCCCGTTTTTCTGCCTATAACCGTGCTTAATCATGAGAGCGTGGCTATTGAGATCGAGGGGGATAGTATGGAGCCATCGATTCGAGATCGCGCAATAGTACTGGCCAACAACATCCACGGAAATGACTGGCAGTATGAGTCTGGAGGGGTTTACGCAGTACTTTTTGGTCCAGGTAAATTCGTTGTCAAGAGAATCCGAACCAATGATATTCGTTCAGAAGGAATTCTTCGGCTGCACTCAGATAATGACATGCATGGCTCTATTACTGTACCAGCAAACGAGATACACTGTATGTGGAAGGTTATCAGCAAAATTTACGAGCCTGTTCGTTAATAACCCTTTGCAGGAGAAGATCTGCATAACACATTGAACCAGATTAATCGTGGCCAAAAAGTGGCAAACTAGTTCTACAAAATGGCAACATTACTACTCATCAAAAACGCCCAAAACACGCTGTTTTGGGCGTTTTATGACCTTCTAGTGGCTTCTTCGAGTCTCGCCTTCGGCAC
>NZ_KB913013.1:2143693-2333693 GCF_000383955.1 Rudanella lutea DSM 19387
AATCAGGTCGGCGTTCAGAACCGTTCGGTACATTTTATACCACTGCACCACCTCGCTCACCACAGCTTTGGTTGCGTCGGTATCGTACAGGCGGGGGCCCCGGTAACAGGCCTGCGCCCCCGAACCGTAATTCTGCAACATCAGGGCTTTGTAGTCGGGCAGGTGCTCCGACAGGGGCTCAATAGTAGCGGCACTCCCCCCGCCCTGATACTCGGTCAGGGGCACAAACATCCAGCCCATTGAAGGGGTTTTCTCCCAGGTTCCGTCGAAAATATGCTGCCGCCCGTGCACAATCTGCTCAGCGCGGGGCAGCGAGAAATTCACCTCGCGGTAGCCCATCGCTATTTTGTGAGTACCGTCCAGAAAATACCAGTCGGGCGCATTGATGTACACCCCGCGCTCATTGAGCCACCGGTAGAATCCTTTCTGCATCTCCATCTGCGCCCATTGGCTATCAGCCAGCCCTTTGTGGCCGGGATGCGTAGTGGATGCGCATACATCGCCGGGGTACGGGCCGTCGTGTTCGAGGATATCGAAGCCGGTTTCACTTATAAATTTCTTCAGCTTTTTCAGATACGCGAGCCCCCAGACACTCCCAAGGCAGGGGGCCGCCCCAAACTGCGCCCCTTTGTCGGGCAGGCCCGTTTTAGGGTCAATCACGTCGTCGGCATCGCTAATCCGACGGCTGCTAAACAGCGAGTAGCCACCCAGCAAAATTCCTTTGCTATGGGCATAATCGGCCAGGGCTTTGAACTTTTGAATATTGGCCGCCGAGGTATCTTCCATATTCAGGCCACTGCCAAAGCTCAGGATAATCATTTCGTAGCCCGTAGCAGCGCACTGATCCACCATGTCGCGCACCTTACCCGGATCGGTGCTGATGAGGTGCATGAAAATCGGGTTTTGGGTAGTCCAGGGGGCAATGGTCCGGTACATCCGGCGCTTGGCCAGCCCGTTGCGTTCCCGATCGTAAGAGTCGAGCAGCAACTCGTTCGTCCGAATCGAGGTAAACGCCCCCCCGGCCGACAGGGTTACGCCCGGCCCAATGGGTGGATGGACTTCGAGCAAACAGGGTGTTTGATAGTCGTAATTGACCTGCGAGCGGTACAGGCTATCGGTTTTCCAGTGGGTTGTCTGGTCCGACAGATTGGCCTTCATGGCATTGTTGAACGCGTAGTTGCTCTCGATGTACAACCGGGCGGGTTTCTGCATCTGATCGGGCCGCCCCACCACCGCCGATTCTTCTTCGGGTACGGCCAGAATCTCGTTTGTCACGGCATCAAGCGTCACCTCAGCCGTGCCCGTGTTCTGCACCGTCAGCCATTTTACCAGCAACGGCAGACCGTCGTACAGGCCGTAATGCACCGTCACGGTGACGCCTTTCAGCTCGGTGGCCTGGTGGATGTACGTAAACGAGAGCGTTTGGCCAGTGGGCGGGTTAGGATTGGTAGCCCACAGCTTCGGTTTCCAGTTTACATAGGGTTTCAGGCTCCCCACCTCTACCCGTTGCAGCTGAAAATCAGCCGTCGACGCGGTCAGCTTATCGAGCCACTCCTCGCGCAGGTACGCGTGCAGCGGTTGGCCTGTCATGCCCCCGATGTTGTACGTACGGCCGTTGAGAGTAAGACGGGCTTCGGCCCGTACCGAACGCACAAACTGCTCGCCTGTGCCGAGGTGCTTCAACGAAACAGTAGCGGCATTAGGCGTCAGCCGAAACCGCCGGAGCAAGAGGCCGTTGGTCAGGTACAGTTCGCGGCTGTCGGCCGAGCGGTACACCCGTGCCGGGGCCGCTACCGGGGTCACGAGCCAATCGGCCGTAACGGGTTTTTCGCCGGCCCAAAGGGGCAGTTCGGGCAGGGTTTGGCCCTGTAGCCCGGAGGGGCTCATGGAGCCCAAACATCCAATCAGAAAGAAAAGCAGTACGGTGCGCATAAGTCAACGGTTGGGCAGTTTGCCTATCCGCCAAAGCGCCAATCTGCGCGCGGTTACTGCTGAGTAAGTAACGTCGGCAGGCGTTTTTCAGCTCGTAGCAGACGAGCGTTTGAAGCTTACTCAAAAATTACCCCCCGAATCTGTGGGTACCGCTCATGCAGCAGATTCTGCGCTTCGGTGAGCCACTGCCCACCAGCAGCCCCCCCCTCGGCAGAATACAGATGGGTGAGCAGAATCGGTTTTTGTCGAATGCTGTAGGCGGCATGGGTCCGAATGGTGGTGTGCAGGGGTTGGTACAGGGCCGCAAACGAATGGCTACGGCCATCGGGGGCGCGGGTGGGGTCGTTTATTACACTCAGGCCAATCCAGTGCACAAAGTCGGAGCCCGGATAGTGCGCACTGATGCTCGACGGCTGCACCGGGCACCACACCCAGGCCAGATTTTGCACACGCTGTTGCCGGGCCAGCTGAACGATCCGTTGCCACGCCATACGATACAAAATCAACGTGGTATCCCGACGCGAGCCCCAGGGCCGGTGGGGGTTATCGAACTGAGGCAGAAAACTAACCAGTACCGGGCGACCATAGGCCCTGGAAACCCGCAGAAATTCGAGCAACTCAGCATCGTGCCGATGCGTTACAATTTCATTCAGAAACCCGGCAATCTGTTGTTCCGAGGGTTTGGTCCGGGCCTCGGGTTCAATGGATAAAAAGGGTATCTGACCCGCCAAAACCGGCCAGTCAGGCTGCCCGATACGCCCCCCCGGCCCGAGCGACCACCGCACCGACTGCGGTATGATGAGGGACCCCGAATCGGCCAGTTGTACCGAGGTTCGTTTGGTGATGCCGTTCATGCCCACGTAAAACGGCTGGGTATTGGCATACCGGATATCAATCGTTGGCCGGATAATCTCGGTTCGGTAGCTGTACATGGTCATACCAAGTGTGAGCAGCAGCACCACCCCTGCCAACGGAATGGCCGACAGTCGCAAGCCGTAGTACAGCCCATAACGCACTTTCCAGGCAGCAATGCGCATTCGCCAGACCGCCATGTTTCCGGTCGACAGGGCCTGTAGGCGGTTGCCCAACCGGGCCCAGAACAGTTCCTGCCCGATCAGGACATTTGTACTTAGCATCAATACATTAACCAGCCCGAAACCGATCATGAGCTGCGAATAGGTGTTGTTGAGTGCAAAACGGCCGTAGTGATAAATGCTGTACGTAATAGCCCCCAGCGTTGCCAGCACCATGAGCAAGTTGGGCAAAATCAGCACCCGGTTATTGCGTGGGCGGTCGTCTTTGGGGGTCGGGATGTAGGGCACCCGCACCCGAAACAGCGTGTAAACAAACCCAAGCACATACACCCACCAGGTTCCGCCCGCCAGAATACCACCAAGCAGGTGAAAGCCCGCTTCGTGCCGTTCGATGAGCCACCGCTGGGCAAATTGCCGAATCAGAAAGCCCGTCAGCAGCAAGGGCGTGTACACCATGGCAAACAAAACCAGATCGAGCTTGATGGGTAACCGCATCATCACCAGCGAACAGATCGGAATCAGCAGATCGATGAGCTGCACCACCCCGAGCAGGTAATACAAAGGCAAGGTCAGGTAATGGATTTTTTGCCGACCCGTGAGCCCGCCAAACACCCTCGGCAGAGTTGTCACGAGCAGTTCAAACGTACCGCGCGACCATTTCAGCTGCTGTTTGTAGTAGGCCGACAACGTGGCTGGCACCAGACCGTACGAGAGCGGCAGGGGCACATACACCGACTGCCAGCCGTTGGCGTGGAGTCGCATGGCCGTGTGCATGTCTTCGGAAAGGCCGTTGGCATGCCCCCCGATGGAGTCGAGGGCGGCCCGGCGAAATGTGCAGTTGGCTCCGATGGCCTGCGCCGTGCCATACTGCCCCATGCAGGTCATCATGGGCCCATAAAAGCTGTAGGTCTGCTCGGTAGCGCCAAAAGCCACCACGCTTTCTTTACGGTTGTAATACGCCTGCGTGCATTGCACAAACCCGATGTTGGGGTCTTCAAAATAGGGCAATACCTGATCGAGAAAATCGGGCACCGGCACATGGTCCGGGTCAATAACGAGGCATATGTCGCCGGTAGCCTCGCGCAGGGCGTTGTTTATGTTTCCTGCCTTAGCGTCGGTTTTATCGGTGCGCGTCACGTGCCGCACACCCATCTCGGCACACACTTGTTTCAGGTAAGGATCGTCGGCTTCGTCGCAGAGGTAGGTAGTATGCGGATAGGTAATGCCCTGAATAGCCTGCAAGGTGTTGATGACCATCTCGTGCGGCTCGCCGGGACAATAGGTAGTCAGCACATCGACGGTCCAGGTACGGGTTACGGGTGGCTTCACGGGCGGCACTACCTTCCAGTAATGGTACCACTCGTGCAGAAGCCGGAGCAGTTTGAACACGACCGAGACCGTCAATAGCACAAACAGCCACGAGTAGCCCCGGTTGGCGGGCTGAAAATAGACGTATCCAAACGCCCCAACAAACAGCAAACCAATGACAATCAGAAACCTAACCGAACGTATATCACGCGATCTGGTCGAAAAATTGTACAGATCATTGGGCGACGTAACGTTGAACCGAGGCCATTTTTTCATAAATCAGGCACCTTGTGTGTACCTGTTTAGACTCATTTTGCCCAATCGGTCAGTAGCCAAACCGGCCCGAATCTGTACATAATTTTTGGAAAACGACCGGGGAATCGCAATCGACCAACATTCAATAGTCTACCGAGTTAAGGCGGTAAACAAACCTTATACGCTATGATTGCTCAACACTTTCAGGATTGTATCGATGCCTGCCAGGCTTGTGCCCTTGCCTGCGACCAATGTGCTGATGCCTGCTTAGGCGAAGAACACGTACACCACATGGTTGAGTGTATCCGGCTCGACCGCGACTGCGCCAAAATCTGTCAGATGGCCGTTTCGTTTATGGCGTCGAACAGTGCGCATGCGGCCGACGTGTGCAAGCTGTGCGCGCACATTTGCGAGGCCTGCGCGGCTGAGTGTGGTAAACACGACGAAGACCATTGCCGAGCCTGCGCCGAAGCCTGCCGCCGTTGCGCTGAGGCTTGCCGCCAAATGGCCCTGTCGGCGCATAATCTAAATTAAGCGACTGATTCAGAAGATCGTAAAAAAGGTGCTGGCGCGGCATAAAGCTTTGCATCAGCACCTTTTTTATGATCTAAATACGCATCACGACAGGCAATTCAAAGCATTGAATCGCCTGTCTCTCAGCTGAACGCAATTTGTGCCTTTTCCTGAATGAGCCACTTATTCCCCTGCAAAACGAGTCGTCCCGGTTGAGTTGTCTGAATCCGGCTGTTGGGTGCGGGCTGCGAGGTGTATTCGCAGGCATCGTTCAGATACGAATACGGGTCGCTGAGGGCGAGCCGCTGCGCGTACGGGTCGTCGGCGACGCGGAAAGTAGCCTGACCGGGGGCCTGTATCTGCAACTGGTAAATCATGGGTCGCTCACTTGTTTTCTCAGAGAGTGAGTCGGCGCTGAATCCATCGCCCAAATCCACCGTGCGCGCATACAGGAGTGTAGGGGCGGGCGGCACCACAGCGGGAGCCGGTTGCGGAGACGGAGCGGCTGGTGTTGGCGGCACGGGCGGCTGGGCCGGCGCCGGGGTTGCTGAACGGGGCCGGTTCTGCGGAGGGGCCGAGGGCGGGTTCTGCGGGCGGTTATCGGCTGCGGGCGACGGCGCCGGGACCGGGTTTGGCGGAGCCATCTGCTGCGCTTGCGACCGGCCGGCCGGGGCGGGCATAGGCTCTTTAGTGGCCGGAGCCGCCACAACCGGAATACCCGTTGGCAGCCCCACCGCTTTTTGCAGCACGGCAAGCTGACTTTCCAGCTGAGCCACTCGCTCTTCGAGCCGCCGGTTGGCATCCTGCACCCGATTGCGCTCGCCTTTCAGGTGAAACAGATCATCGCTTAGTTGCGCCAGTTGCCTATCGGTAGCCGCGTCGAGTGGCTTGGGGGCCGTTCCTGACCCGCCCGAACGGCGATGGATAAAAAACACCCACCCGGCCAGCGCCAGCCCCAGCAACGACAGAATCAACGCCAAACCACTTTTAGAAAGCCAGCCATTATCAGCCTGTTGCGCGGCACTCACGGGGGTAATGTCATCGGCATCGGCATACGTCGTGTCAATTTCTGTCACACCACCCTCAACCGGGGCTTCACCCTGCGTTGGGGCGTTCATGGCCAGCGTTGCCGGTGCCGACTGCCCGCCCGACAGCTCGGTCATCTGGGCTTCGTACGAAGAAAATGACGGCAAGCTCCGCCGGTGTTGCCGCTCAGTCCCACTGGTTACGCGGTTGAGCAGATCGGTCCGTAGCTCGGCAAGAGCCGCAGTGGGGTCCTTGGCGGCTGTAGCCGGGTTGGCCGCCCACCGCTCCACCTCACTCACAAGCTCATCGGCCTTGGTGAGTTTCTGCTCCCGAATAAACGTTTTCAGGCTCGGATAACTCACACAATCGGGGCACGATTTTTTGGCCGGGTAGCCGTACGTTTTGGAGTCGGTAGCCAGAAACTCCACCGTTGCTTTGGCCATTTTGAAAGCCCGGTCGCCCACCTGATCGGCGGTAAGCGTCTGGGCGAGGGTTGCCAGCGGGAAAAGAAAGAGAGTTAGAAAGGTTTTCATGTGGGTTCGCGGTGGTTAGCCCTGCTGAATATGTTTCGACAACTCGTACAACGCGTGTTTAAGCGGCAGGAAAAAGAACGTCTCCGACAAACGGGCGTCGGGGTCGCGCTCAATCGCCAACCGGCCCAGCAGGTAGCTATCCCACAGCACGTTATGGCGCGATGCGGGGTCGTTGCCCACCAGGAAATCGTAATACTGGTCGGGCCGCTGAATATCGAAATCGGCCAGAAACGACGCGATTGTGCGATTCTTGAGGGTCTTTTCCAGAAACACCCGCACGTTTTCGATCACGGCTTCGTGGAAATCGGTCCGCAAACGGGCCTCCTCGGCGCTGGTGATGTTATACACAAAATCGACCGGTGCCTCGTCGGTTTTCCGGGCCTCGCCCCAGTACGTAACCGGCTCAGGCCGCACGCTTTGCCCCACGTTGGTGTCTTGTTGTTGCTGGTACAGCACAGCACCATTGGCCGTGGTTTCCTTCGGTTTGTCGGTAAACACAATCCGGAAACCGCCCGGTGCCGGCTGGTTGGAGTACGCCTGAAACAGCAGTTGGGTAAACTCTGTCAGGTCGGCGGTGGAGCCGAGCAGATTGAGGTATTGCGAACCCCGGCCTGTAAAGGTCAGGAAGCGCGGCAACTGCAAGCCGTTGGCCTCCAGCAACTGCGTCAGGTGGTAGATAATCGACGCGTAATGCAGGTAGAGCACCATCCGAAGGGCCGGTCGGAAGTCTTTCATCGACTGCGTAAACCGGAAGTGCGCATCCTGTTTGAACAACAGACTCACCACGTCTTCGGCGGTCATCTCGTCTTTCTGCAAAAACGACTCCAGCGTACCGTCTTCGGCCCGGTACGGCATAGGGTTCCGCTGTTTGTACAGCAGGTAGTTCTGGATAAACCCGTTGTCTTTGCGGTACGACGGATACCCCTGTTCGTTGAGGCCGCCCCCCCAAATGTCGTTGGCGGCAAACCGGAACGAGGTGTTCAGATACCGCCGTTGCTGCTGCACAAACAACATAATGTCGGACGTTCCCCCCCCAATGTCAATGTTGACGGCGTCGGACGTGGGCAGCACGCCTTTTTTCATGAGGTAGAAATACGGTGCTACCGACTCCGAAATAGGTTCGTACACAAACTGACCGCTGCCCCTGAACGCCTGCTCAAAGGCCTTCTGCCACTCTTCAACAAGCCCGTTGCGGGTACCCCGACGCATACTCGACGGAGCCAGCCAAACGACTTTGGTTTTGGTGATGTCGCCCTCGTTCAGAATAATCTTATTGCGGATCAGCAGGAGCAGCGTCTCAAAAAACGCCCGTACCCGCGGCCGGTTGAGGGCATCTTTGGGCTGATTCTCAAACAACCATTTGAGGTTGGTCACGTAGCGGTTTACATCGCCACTTGCCGATTGTTCGAGGTCGATATTGAAGCCCAGATTGAGCTTGCTGAACAGGTAATCGCCCCCGTCCTGAATCCCTTTTTTCTCGTACACCGTGGTCCGCAACGGAAACGCAAACGGCGAACCCGCCCGGCCGTCGGCACTAATTACGGGCGGTACAAACTCCCGCCGAATAAGCGGCTCCATCTCATCGAACGTACCAAACCCGCTCTTCAGCGCGTACCGCTGGTAGCTTGTCTGGGCTTCGGGGCCGTTATAAGGCTTGTTGAGCAGCACCACCTGAAGTTCGGCATCTTCGGCTACGGTCAGGGGTTGCGGTTCGGCATTACCGGCGACGCCATCGTTTTCCAGATAGGCTACGTGCGTGTTCGACGTGCCAAAGTCGATGGCAAACGTAAAGGCCCGGTAGCTCTGGTTTATGACCCGGAACGAGGGCAGAATAAGCCCCCGGTAGGTATCACCCCCGTAATTGAGCTGCACCTCCATCAGATCGAAGGCCTGCGGTACTTTGTAGTAGTACGAAGCCGGAGCCAGGGGCGATTTGAGGCTCCGTGCTTCGGGTGTATTCACCTGTACCGGCGCTTTCCGAATCAGGTTCGGGAACTGGTAAAAGTGTACGCCCGTGGGCCGGAAACCGTATTCCACCCCGCTGCCGTCGGCCAGCATGACCGTGTAATTGTTCAGATCCTGCAAATCGGGGCGGGTAACCCGGTAGAACGGGAAAAACGCCAGATCGGCCCGAAACTCAATAACCGTATTGGGATCGCGCAGGTCGTAGGCTTTGCGGAACGTAACCCGCCGGTTGTTCTTGACGGGCACTTCGAGCGTGGCCGTTACCATGTTGGCGTCGATCTGAATAGTCAGGTACCGGTCGAGATCCTCAGGCGTAAAGAAGTTGAAATACTCCTTCCGAACGGGCAACAGAAAGTGGCAGTCGGCCCCATCGCGCAGGCCTGTCCGGAAACGCTCGTTGTTGATCTTGTACGGCATCCGAACCAGAAAATCCTCTAGGAAGTCGTCGGTTGATACAAACGGGTACCGCACATTGTCCACGCCGGGCAGGTAGCGGTCGGCCAGGAGGCCATCGCGGCTGAGGTCGTTCAGGTGAACGGGTAAGACCTCGGTACGCGGGTTCCAGTCGGTATTTTTGACGTACTTCCCGGCCACCTCCATGCGCGAGGCCAACGCCAGTGGCTTGCGTACTTTGGTCGGGGCTCCGTTGGCGTAGGTTTCGGCCGCGTAATAATCGACCGTGGGCTGCATCACAAAATCGCTTTCGCGCTCAATATCTTCGAGCACGTCGGCTTCACGAACGCCGTAGAGCACCAGCCCCGGTACCACCTGTAGGGTCGCATTGGTTTCGCCCCCCACCGTGATCGGGTCAAAGCTGCCCAGGGTTTTGTCGGCTTCGGTACGCAGGGGAGAGGTGTTATCGTCGAATATCCGGTACAAAAACTCCCGGAAGCCGCCCGTGAGCAGTCCATTCTGCTCCCGATAAATACGGGCCAGATAAGTCACAAAGGCAATGTCGCGGTCGGCCAGGGGTACATATTCATTGCGAAACAAGGTACGGCCGTTGGTGCTTTTGGGCGGCTCAATAAATCGGTTCTGACGCTCCTGCTCCCAGTTGGGCGAGGTAAACACGAGCGACAGGGGCGATGTGCCGCCGAGCAACGCACCCTTGTAGTAGATCATGGTAATCTGCTGGAGCGTACCCAGGTCGCCCTGCAAATCCAGTTCGAGCGCCTTGGCCAGAATGGCGTGCGCGTGTCGCTGTCCCGATCCCGGCGCACCGGCTCGCTGCCGAAGCGCTTCAAGCCGTTCGCCTTTGTTCCAGACCCGATACGTGATGTCGGTGTTGCGTGGCCCACCCTGAAACAACAGTTCGAGCAGGTCGAGGCAGTGCGACACCAGCACGTGGTACAGCGAGTGCTCGCGGGGGTTTAGGTCATTCTTGACCATCCGAAACGCCGTATCGAACAGGTACAGCCGGGCAAACGGCGACGGAATCGACGTGCCTGCTTTCGAGGCCGAGCCACTACCACCCGTGAGCGTATCGGGAATGTGTTCAATGCGGTTGCCCGTCAGGCCACCCCGGCTCTGGGTCCAGTCCTGATGGTCCTGCTGACCCACATTCGGGTCTTTATCAATGCGAAGGATATGTGGCATAGTTGGTTAATGTATAATGATTAATGAATAATGTATAATGAGGCTTAGGATGCATGACTCACGCTTGCGAAGCCATTCTTCATTATACATTTTACATTATTCATTAACTATCAGCTAATTGTCGGTTTACTGTTTCCAATTTTTCGCGGCAACGGTCGGCTACCTCGATGAGCATCTGCATAAAACGGGCTTCGTTTTGGGGGAAGGTCTTCTGCAACTTATTTTCGACCTCGCCAGCCTGGTCGCGCAGGAACCCCTCGCTGATGCCTTTCTTGAAGAAGCCGGTTTCGATCTGCTTCGAGCGGACCATCGAGTTAAAATCGGCGTTCAGGTCGAACGGCGCGAAGGCCCGGTCATTCTGCGCCATTTCGGCCAGCCAACCCCGGAAATGCACGCCCATAAAGTTTTGTAGGGCTGTGTAAAACGAGTTGGTGGTGATGTCCTGCCGCAGGTTCAGGTTGCGGGCAAAGGCCTCGGTCAGATGACCCGGCAGGAAATCGGTGTAAAATTTGGTAGCGTACGCAAACCGGATGAGCGGTTCGAGGAGGTCGTTGTAGGTACGGTCGTAAAAATGGGGCAAATCGAGGGTGCGGTCGTTGCGCTTCACCCCAAACTCGTAATGCTGCTTGCCGCCCCCGAACTCATCGGCGGGCCGACGGGCAAAATCGAGCACAGCCGCAGCCGCGAGCATCTCTACCACGTGGGCATTGTTGACCTGCTGCGCCCCGCCCTCTACGTTGGGGTACAACTTACCACCGGCCTGATCGCCAATATAATACAGGGCATCGAGGTGGACCTGCGTCTGGTAATAACTCAGGGCCGCCTTGGTTTTCGACAGAAACCGGTTCTGATCAATCGAGCTATTGGTATTGTCTTCGAGCGCGAAATAGGGCATCACGGTCACGGCCCCTTTGCGGGCGTTCCGAATGGGTAGCTTCTGATTCGGTTGCTGCAACAGTTTCACCAACTGCGGAAACCCCGACGAACCCGTACCACCAAAGATGGAGCTGATGATAAAGATCCGGTCGGTGGCATCGTTGAAGGCCCCCGTGAAGTATTTGTACACGGCCGAGTCTTCGAGCGCGTTGAACACTACGCTCCCGATGTTGGGGTTGCCTTTGAAACCCACCGACAGGTTCAGTTTGAGCTCGGCTGTGGTGGGCTTGGCTGAGTTATCGTACAGCAGTTTGAGCAGTTCGCGGTCGGTATCGTCCATACTGCTCACCTGCAAAAATTCCTCGAACGTACCCTCGTGATCGGTCAGCTTGGGCATCACCGAATCACCCAGTCGCTCCTGCGCGTTTTCGGCCTGCAAGGTACCGAGGGGCTGCAAAGGCGTGGCAAAAAAGGTTTTCTGACCCTGCGAACCGGTAGGTCCTTCGTACGCACCCCGGCGGATAGTGCGGTACAGGTCGACCACCCGCAGGCTGCGTTCGGTGTCGCCATTCTGCATATCCATATCGAGCAGAATAGGCACAATGGTCAGATCAGCGGGGGTTTTGGCCCCGGCCGCCAACATCATGGTCAGCGAGCGTAATACGCGGGCACCGGTTCCGCCGATGCCGAAAAGGAATAGTTTCATACTTTGAGAAGTGATGAGTGATGAGCGATGAACGATGAGTGGGCTGGCGCTCGATTAATTTACAGGCGTCAGCAAACTCATCGTTCATCGCTCATCACTCAACGCCAGTTTAAACCGGTGTCCGCCGGGCGTAAATCGAGAAACGCTTCAGTAAAAACGAAAAGAGAACGAAGTACAGTACGGCGTACAGGGCATTTACCCCACCGAATCCCTGCATGTACGCGTCCGATTCGTCGGCCCCGGTTTGGTCGAGGGCGTAGCTCAGGGCATACGCGTAGCCAAACACAGCCGCCACAATCAGTGTGACCACCCAGGGGCCTACTTTATAGAAAACGGCTTTCCAGCGACCCAGACCGAGGTAAAAAATAGCCGCCAGTACAAATGCCACCACCAGCGTGAGCAGGCCAACCGGGTTGAAAATGGTTTCTGCGTAAATCGGGTCGTCGTTCTGACCCAGCCAGAGTTCGTATAGGGATGTAAACATAGTTATTGGGACGTTAGACTGGTAGACATTAGACGTTAGACCTTCTTCGATGAGTCTAACGTCTAATGTCTACCAGTCTAACGTCTTATTTTTCGAGTTTAAATGTAAAGTTGACAAAATCGTTGGTGCCGGTCTGATAGGCTTCGCGGACGCCATTCATGAGGTGAACGAGCGCAAAGGTCTTCTTCCGCCGACCGGCTTCGGTGCGGTCGTCCATAGTCGACCAGTCGGTTTGGTACCACGTATCGAACCGAACGGGCATCCGCACGTTCACCGTGGCTTCATCGTCGAACAGATCATCGATTTTAAAGGTCAGCACGTGCGAGTTCCGGGCCAGTAACTGTTGCTCGCGGTCGGTCATGCGTTTGGTGGTGTTCACGTTTTCGCGCCGTTGCACGTTCACGAGCTTGAGCGTGGCATTGTCGGCCTTAATCACCAGATTCTCTTTCAGATAATCCGGAGCCTGCGCGTAGGCGGGCAGCCCGGCCAGATCGAGGCCGATGGCAAACTCCGCCGGTTCGGCTTTCCGGCCAAACTTGATCTCGGTCACGTTGCCCCGCTCAGCGCGCCAGTCGCCTTTTTTGTTCAGGCCGAAAAACAGTTCGTACTTTTTCAGCCCATCGCCCGAGCCAAAGCTAAGCTGCTGAGCCGGGCGTTCGCTCAGGCGCTCCAGCAGCTGCCGATCGAAATCGGCCACGAGCGATTGCTTGCCAATCACCCAGATATAAAACGGCCGCTGCTCACCATTGAGCTGCGATTTCTTGTTCTGGTAATCGTAATACGTGCCGTTGAAAGCCGAGTTGTACGCGTACACTGTGGCCGATATTCCCTTGCGGCTCAGGCTCGCAAACTGATCGTTTATCTGGTTTTTCAGGACACTCGACGCGTTGTTGCGGTTAATTTCGGGGTCGCGCTTGATGTCGGCGTCGGGAAACGACAGGATACAGTCTGACACCAGCACGGCTACATCATTGCCTGTAGCCTTGGCCCCTACCTGCCCAAAAATGGTGTGCAGTTTCGAGCTTTTGCCATTGGCTAAGGGCGTGGTAGCCAGTCCCTCCACAAACGGCCCTACCCCACCCTGATACGGCTGCGGCTTATCGGTGATAGTGTACACCGAAACAGGAGCAATCTGGTTGCTTTTGTTGACTACCTCCGACACTACGTCTTTAAACGTAGTGGCTCCCTTTAGGTAGCCGCCCATACTGGCCGACGTTTCCAAAAAGAAGTGAATACGGCCAATACCAGCCACTTTCTCGGCGGGTTTGGTCCCTTCGTCTTTGGGTTTACGCTTGCCCCCTCCCCCACAGCCAGACAAGAGCAGGACAGACGCAATAACGAAACCCGAAACGGTTAGTCTCAAAGTAAGCATAGTGTTTTCAATATACAGTGGAGCGGTGCTGGTTCGGCGCTCCGATCCGCCCGGCCGTCAGGCCAATTATAGGATTCATTTTCTGGCCTAACGGCCGGGCGAAGTGTCTCTTCGCTACACGCATTAAAACCGTACTCGGTACGGCAATATATAGACAATCAAAAACAAGACAATGAGGGCGTAAATGTACCACTGAGCCGCGCCATCGGCCACAAATCCGCTGCAACCCTGCAACAGATACGCCATTATTGAGCAAATGGCCACACCCCACACGGCCGAGCGTACCCGCCCCCGCGACATACCAACGGCCTGCCAGTAGGTGGTCATCACAAGCAGCGCAGCCGCCACCATACCCCAGATGGAGTTGATCAGCGGCACGTTTTTCTCGACCCGGCTTTCGGGTTTGTAGCCCTGCCCGGCTGCCAGCAACAGCCCAAACGCAGCCGCAGCCACCAGCGTACCCGGCCAGTTGTACAACCCACCCGACGCGGGTGCAACGGGTCCAGAACCGGCGTTATACACGGGCTGGTCGTACATGGGTTGTGAGCGTGGGGATACGGGTTTGGCGTCCAGGTACGTCACCGGTTCGGCATCCAGCAACTCCTCATACTGGTCGGGGATGGCATCAGATGGCTTGGTCTCGCCTGACCGGGTCTCTCCAGACCGGGTCTCGCCAGACCGGGTCACAATAGTTAGCCCCGCACCTGAGCCGCTGACCGAAATACGCTGACCCGCTTTCACAGATCGGGCGTCGATCAGCTGGTTTTGCCGAAACAAAATAGGGTGGTCGTCGCGCCGATGGGCGTCGACGCGAAGGAGGCCACAGCCCGTGAGCGAATCGTAATGAAGAATGGTGCCCTGCATCAAAAACCGTTAACGTCTTTTAACCTAACGAAAGTATGCCGCCGATTGGTTAAGGTTGTTTATTTTAGGACAAACGGTCAAACAAAACGTGTTCACCAACGTCTGTGGCTGACCAACCGCAACGGGCCTTCTGGTCGACCAAAAACGTCGATGAACACGACTAAGCACGTATGACACCTATTTCGGAAGAGTCAGGAGCCCGACACCCGTCTAGGCGACGTTTAGGTTAGCTTTCCCCAGATCAACATACCGCCCTGCACACTACCACCCACGGGTGTAAACGTGGCTCCGTCGGCCCAGTGCACAGCCGTGACGGCATTGCTCACAAAAGGCTGCAACGTGGGGAGTTTGTCGTAGTCTTTCTCGGCTGCCCAGAGCGCAATGTCCGACACCTTACCCACCGGAATCGTCACCATTTTTTGCACCACCTTCGACAGAATCTTCCAGCGGTTGGCGATAACGGCGTTTTTGAACCGCTGCACGTAGCCCGCATTTCCCTCGTTAGCGAGCGCGTCGCCAGCCTGCGTCGCTGCGTCCTCTTCGGTTTGCTCCACATTCGCGTTCACGCTATTGCCCAGTTCTTCCATCTCGATCAGGTCAAACTCGGCGTTGTATGCGCCCTCGGCCCCCTCCTGCATGGCCGCCCCGGCGGCTTCGCCCACGCTCTCAATAGCGCCCCCCACAAACGCCATCAGGACCTGCGTTACGGCATTAAGCGCAATCTGAAACTCCAGCACGGTCTGATCCGGTATGATGGTGATGTTGCTGCTACTGCCAAACGTTTGCGTATCGGGCACCATTACCAGCCCTCCATCGGTACGCTGAATAAACTGGAAACCAATAAACTGCTCGGCATTAAATGCCACCGTGATTTCGCCCGGCCCGGCCCAACCCGGATACGGGAAATTAATATTCGACATGGACAAGTGCACCAGCGACCCATTGAGCGACAGCTGAATGTTTCCTTTCGGAATCCGGGGTGTAACGGTTACGGTTGTTCCATCCGACTCATCGTACGTAAAAGCCCCCCAGGTCATATCCGAATTGTTGTACACCGTAGTGCCCGTACCATCGACGCTAAAATTGGCCGCCTGCGAGCCCTGCACCAGCCCCTGAATAGCCGGAGCCAGCAATTGACTGGTCATAAGCGTGGGCCCCAGAAACCAGGCCGCCGACGCCCCATCGGGCGCACCGTCGAGCACGCGGGCATCAATCACCACCTGTTTCCCCGCAGCCGACCGCCCCTCGGTCATGGCCAGTAGCCCGATGATTCCCCCGCGTGCGTCGCCCGGTGGCAACGACTCGCAGGCAAACGCGGCCGCCGTTGGTACCAGCCAGGGTTGGTCGGATGCAGAAGTTGTATCGCCGGTAGTAATGGCAATGCCCGACAGGTCGAGTGCCAGCACTTGCGGCACAATAGCCTCGGCCATAAGCTGCTCCAGCACGTACAAATCGCTGCCCGACACCTGAACATTCGCGTGGCCGGTTAGTATAGGGGCTTCGGGGCCGGTGGCCGAGGTAGTCAGTTGCCATACCGTACCTCCACCGGTGGAGGTAGCCCCTTTGGCCAGCACAAGCCCAAACTGCACCGTCCAGACCGAGCCGTTGATGTCGCTTTGGCCAGCCGCCGTAGTCAATTGCCCGTGGGCCACTACGCAGTTCAGGCACAGCCGATTGCTGGGACCTCCACCCACTACTGTCCACGACGCCCACTCGCCCGATACGGCAGCAGAGGCCGGGGCAGAGCTGGCGCCCGAAAAGGTTTGAGGTAGTGTTCCCGAGGCAGCCAGCACCCGATTGAGTTGCACAAAGGTGGTGGCGTAGGTCATATCCCAGCCCAGCGACGTAATGGCCGGGCTGGCCGTGGTAGAGTCAGAAAGTTCGGTTAACATGCTTGTAGCGCGTTTAGGGGTTGTTGGTTAGCCAGTATCTGCCGGAGGGCGCTGAACCCGAGCGCACCACCCAGCCGCAGCGAGCCGTTCAGGTCGACGCTGCTGACGGCAAATGCCTGGCTATCGGTCCATACAATGGGCGCGTAGATATTCTCCTGCAAGAGGTCGATAGCGGGGGCATCGTTGTTCTGAATCATCCCATCAATCGTGGGCGACAGGGCAACCGCTCCCACAATCAGGGCACCAATCACAGCAATGATGGGTACCGCAGCCCCACCGGTCACAATGGCCAGAGCCGCCAGCGCCACCCCAAGCACAACGGCCAGGATAGCGTCGGTGATCTCGACCCACTCAGCAATGTAGTGGCCGTTGCTCGTCTGGGGCTCACCCAGTTGCTCATACGCGAGGGTAGTCTGGCCGCTTTTGTTCGTGCTTTTCACCAGGGTGTACTGTGCCACGTTGCGGCACCAGGCCGTAACACCGTCCTGCACATCGGTTTCGGTATAGGCGTCGATAGTTACCTGCTGCCCTTCAATCGAAAGCGTAAACTGCTTAAGCTGGGGCGTATAGGTATTCCCCTGATACTCGGTCTGCGGCAAATCGACCGACTGGTTGGGGTTGAGCTTGATGCAGTCGTCGAGCACCGAAATCTGCGTAGCCTGTAAGTTAGGCCACAGGGCCATCAGATTGGGCAGGATGAGTTTACTCAGCAAAAGCCCCCGCGAAATACAGAAAGCTCCCTCTTCAGATGCCTGCACAATGCGCGTGTCGAGTACCTGTTGCAGCCCTCCCGACGGACTCCCGGTGGTCATGGCCAGAACCCCCAGAAACGCGTCGGCGTCGGTTTCGCCATCTACGTAGGCGTACGACACAGCCGTTGGTTTCAGAAACGACCACGCGCCGGTATCGGCTTCGTCGTTGATGTCGATCACCGAAAATATGTGTTCAAAATCGGCCAGATTATCGGCACACCAGTTCATCACAGCCGCCTGAATGGCATACAGGGCATAACTCGGCTGCACGGGGTGTTGCGAAAAATCGGCCGAGTAGAGTTCCACCACCGGCACGTCGGGGGTATCGCTGGTTGGTTTTACTTTCAGGTTCTGCTCGTTCGGCTGCCCCGTATCGAAATACGTCAGCCGAACCGTCACGATGATAGAAGCCCCCGCGCAGGTGTACGGCACGTACCCGTCGTTGTCTTTCATCTGCCCGCTGATGTTCAGGAGCGGCAGTTGCACGTTTACCCCGCTGCCATCGCCCCCGCGTACCACCTGCCAGTCTCCGAACGTACCCGAGCAGTGTACCTGTGCATCGGCCGGGTCGGTGAAGCTGAAGCCCGCCGGAGACGACTTCTGGCTCACAATGGCGGCATTCACGTTTTCGATGCGCACGGCAAAAGCCGTATCCCACCCAAACGTCGAGATTTCGCCCGTTGTTGTTGAATTACACATGGCCTGGGTGGGTTATTCGGTGGCTGATGTTGCGGCAGACGCACTCCCCCCGAGCAAAAACGCACCCTGAAATGTGCCTCCCGTTACCTGCCAGCTCGACACCTGCGGCCATTGCACCGTACCGGTAAAGTTGGCCGCGAAATCGTCGATGGTCGGCACGTTGCCCTCCGTAATTTTATTGTTGTAAATGGCGGTCATAATCTGCGGCAGCAACCCAACCGGAATCCCGAACATACCGCCCAGTACCCCACCCCATATCTTAAACTTGTTGGCGAAAATACCGGTCTTCCCACCCGTATTCTCCCCTTCCGACGCGATCGAATCGGTAGCGTCGGTGAGCGAATCCTGCGTAGCCTGCTGCACCTCCTCTTCGCTCATTTCGCTGATGCTGTTTTCGATATCCTCGGCCGTACCTTCCACGGCCCCCTCCGTAGCCGACGATGTACCCGACGAGAGGGCATCGCCCAGAGCTTCGCCCAACGACGAGCCAATGAACCCGAAGGCCACCCCAATCACAACACTTTCGATAATCATGGCAATCTCAAACCCTTTGTTGGCCGTTACGTCGGCCCGAATGCTGTTGGTCCCCAAACCGGGGTCGGGTGTGAAATAGTACTTGCCGTCGGAGAGCTTGGTGGCCCCAAAATTAAAGTACTGGTCGGCCGTGATTTTTACGTCGCAACTTCCGTCGGGCGTGGTGAAAGCCGCCTGACTGATAGAAAGGTGAAACTGCGACCCGTCGAGCGTGAGCTGAAAGTTGCCCGGCGCGATAGATGGGGTCACGATACTGGTCGGGTCGTTTTTATCGAACTGAAAATCGCCCCAGTTCAACGTGTTCACGTTGGTAACGGTGATGCCGTTGTTGGTAATCTTGAAATCACTCACCGACGACTGTTTCACGCACAACGAAGCCGACTGCATAATCATGTTTTGCATGGCCAATGGCCCCGAAATGGCAAAAACCGAGTTGGTAGGCGGGGTTGTTTGGGCAAAAGGCGCAAACATTTGCAGATCGAAGTTCTGCTGCGGCAGCTTACCCGGTGCGGGCGAGGTAAGGCTCAGAATCCCGAAGTAAGCACCGGTCTGAATCTGATCGCAGGGGGTGCCGCCACTGCCGTCGGCCGCTACCGACGAGCCCGGTGAGGCCATTGCATACAGCGAAACCTGCGGTTTGAGCCACTGCTTGCCCGCTTCAACCGCTTCTTCTTCGAGCCGAACGGCCGAAAAAACCGCATCGAACGCCGATAGGTTATTGTTGAAGTAGTTACCGAAGGCCGCTTCGCAGGCATACACGATGTAGCCCGTTACGCTGGTGAAGCTCACCCCAATCACTTTAGGCTGCTGAAATGGATCCTCCGAGGTGCCGTTAGCCTGAAAATGATACGTAGTCCCCGTACCCGGCTTAGCCGAACTATCGTCGATCTGTTGGGGAGCCTTGTTTTGCTGCAACGTGATCTCGACGCATACTGAGCCCCCGTCCAATGCGAATGGATTGCCCGAGCCCGGCACGGTTAGCTGCCCCGTTTTGACCGGGCATTTAATGTAAATACCGGTCCCTTCGCCCCCGGTCACGCTCCACGGGCCCCACGAGCCACTCACCGAGGCCCCACCCTGCGGGTCGGTACCCGAAAACGAGGGCGGGGTGGTATTTTGCGCCACAATCGAATCGTTGAGGGCTTCGAGCGAGAGGGCAAAAACGGTATCCCAGCCCATAAGGTCGACGCCACCGCTGGGGGTAGCCGTCGGATTTTCCTGCATTACCATGATTGTTTTGTTTTTGGTTGACGGAATAAAGAGGCACTGAAAAAATTGGCGTGATGGGCCAGTTTTGGGGTAAATAGGCTACCCAAAACCACCAACTACGTGTCAGGAAGCACTTTCGCCCCGAATAACGAGGGCGCTTTCGAGGTCGGCCTGGTTGATCTGGAATGAACCGGCACCCGCCCACGAGGCTGTGCTGGTGGGCAACCCCACCACCGACAGATTGCCGGCTCCGGTCAGGGCGCTTTGTACGGCGTTCTCGATCACCGTCACCACAATGTTTATGATGGCGATCACGATCAGCCCAATCAGCCCGCCCAACGCCAGGAACCAGTATTCCCACGGAATATGCCGCGTGGTTGAGGGCGACGTTTGGCTGACCAACTGAAACTGAATAGACTTGGTAGCCGGGTTGTACGAGATGGAGTTGACAACCTGTAGGTTATCAAACGACACCCACGCCCCCGCTAACCCGGTGATATTGAACTGCCCCGATGCCGTTGTGATAATCTGATTATCACTTATTTTCATCGTGAAGCTATCAATTTGCGGGTAGTAGGTGGTGCCCGCGTTTTCGACGGATTTAGTGTTGAACGAGCGCGTATTGGTGATCGAACAGGCGTTTTGCTGATTGGGCTGCGTGGGTCCGTTGAACTGGAACACATCGGCCGCCACATTTCCCATGGCCGAGGGTAAGGCGGGCAGCAACAGGTTTTTCATAAACACACCCTGCGAGAGCGCGTAAAACAGATTCTGACTCGCGCTGAGCAGACTCGGATCTACCGAGGTCGACAGCCCCACCGGACCCCAGGGCGACTGCGTGAGTGTCCGGATAGCAATGGCCTGAATCGAGTTGTCGCTCGACCCGAAATACACGATGCTACTGGCTTTGGGCGTTAACCACGGCACATTTTGCGGATTGGTGAACAAGGCCGCAAACACAAACGAGATAGCCGCCCGGTTGGCAATGAAACACTGGGGCAAGTCGGTTTCCAGCATACTTTTTACCGTGCCCGACGGGTCGCGCTGGTTCAGAATTCCGCTGGCGTCGGGGTTGGCCACGTAAATCTGCCCATCCGTTGCCGACATAGCCGAGGCCGCCACCGACTGAATATCGAACACAACGTTTTGGGTACCGGCGCTGTTGGCATCCTCCACGAAGGTGAGCGCCATGTTCATGACCGGCAGAATGCCCGTCAGCGAAAAATTGGAAAAGCCCGGTGCGTTGAGCGTTCCCTGCGTAACGGGCACCTGCACATTGATCCGGTTGGCACTACCGCCCGGCGTAATGGCCCACGGGCCAAATGTGCCGTTAAACGACACCTGCGTCGACGAGTCGCTGAACGAAAACGTCGGCATAAACTGCTGCGATGATCCGCCCAACACCACGTTGAGCCGGGCTACATCGCTGGCGTAGATAACATCCCAGCCGCCTGCATCCATGTGATTATAAAGTAGTTAAGGTTTGTCGAGGTTTACCAAAACTATGCAGGCCCATTATATCAATAAAGCTTAATCTGTTATCTGGTCTGTAAAATGTAAATGCGCTAATAATTTTATGTTTTTATAGACAAAATACCCCCTCAAGCGGGCATAAACGTAGACTTATACAACGAGTAATCAACGACTTACCAGTACCCTACTCTATATTTACCCTCCAATATGCCTCCGCTGGGCACCCATGCCGGCCGTTTTTACGTTACATCTTCCCGGCTACTTAACTAATTTTAAGGGGTTGGGCATCGGCGGCTGTCCGGCTGGGCCGTATGTTTGTTCTGAAATACTGATGGCCCGTTTATCTGGGGGCTCTCAACCGTTCCAACACTTGAATGTCCTTACGCATAAGTTTCTTTCTGGTTCTGCTTTCGCTGCCCTTTCTGCTGCAAAACTGCGCGCAGGTAGCTAACCCACCGGGTGGCAAAAAAGACACACTGGCTCCCAAACTGGTGAGCAGCATCCCTAAAAACCGGCAATTGAATGTGCAGGGTAAAACCATCGAACTCCTGTTTGACGAGTACGTGTCGGCCGAGAACCTGCAACAGAAAATCCTCATCACTCCGCAGGATACCAACCCGTTTGTGGTGCGGCAGCTCCCGCAGGGGTTCCGGCTGGTGTTCAACCAGAACTTTAAGCCCAACACAACCTACACCATCAGCTTTGCCGACGCCATCCGCGACGTGACCGAGCGCAACGTGGCCGAAAACCCCAAGCTGGTGTTCAGCACCGGCCCCGCTATCGACTCGCTCCGCCTTGGCGGCACCGTACTCGACGCCGACACCAAACAGCCGATTCTGGGCATGGTAGTTGGGCTTTTTGCCCCCAACGACACCCTGCCGGTACAACGAAAACGCCCGCAGTACTTTGCCCGGACCGATAGCAACGGGGTGTACCTGATCGAGAATATCAAAGCCGCCCAGTATAAACCGTTTGCCTTTGAAGACAAAGACCTGAACCTGGTCAACAATCAGCCCGGTGAGCGGGTGGCCTTCCGCGATTCGGTCGTGAACCTCAATCGCAACTACGATGACGTGAATCTGGTGGCCTTCCGGGGGTATGTGAAACCTCGGATCACCCGGCGCGAACGCACCGACGAAACCATGGGCCTCGAACTGAGCAGCGGCATTGCGAGCTACCAGTTGCAACCGCAGATCCCGAGCAGCTCAACCCTTACTCCCGTCGACTCGGTGGTGTCGTTTCTGGAACGGCCCACCCTCATCCGCATCTACAAACCCGAAGGCCGGGCCGCGGGCGATACCATTCCGGTGCTGATCACGACAGTCGACTCGGTGGGTAATGCCAACGAACTCCGCGAGCGGCTGTACTTCTCCCCGCTCAAATCACGCGCCCGCGACCGGGTGGTGCTGGGCCAGGAGGTAGACCCGAAATCGGGCGAGGCCATCGACAACAATCAGGTGTTTACGGTCACGTTCAACAAACCCATCAAGACCATTAACCCCGCCCTGATCCGGCTTTACCGTTCCGACAGTACGAAGGCGCTACCGGCCTCGGCCACGTCGTTTTCGTTCAGTAACGGCAACACCCGCCTGACCATTACGGCCCGCACTAACATAGCCGATACGCTCAACCTGCTGTTTCGGCGGGGGGCGTTTATGAGCATTCAGAACGACACTTCGTCGCGAGCCCGGCTTCAGTACCGGGTGCTTAATACGGAGGATTTCGGGCTTATTTCGGGGCAGGTGAACCGGCCCGCGGGCGAAAAATTCATTGTGGAGCTGACCGATGAGAACTACAAGGTGATTCGGTCGGTGGCCAACACGCCCAATTACGTGTTTGCGCGGCTCAAACCGGGACGGTACCGGGTGCGGCTTATTCTGGACCGCAACGGCAACGGCCGACGCGACACGGGCAATATTCAGCAACTCATTCAGCCCGAAGAGATTATCTACCATCCCGGTTTTCAGAAAGGCGTGATTCCGCTCAAAGCCGACTTTGAACTGGGGGATATTAATTTCTGAGTGGCCGACAGGAACCTCCCGATAATAAATAGGTGGGTTCCTTTCTGGTTTTTGTTATTACCCTCACGAAGGCCTACAGTCATGGAGAATCACAAACCGAGTCGACTCAACACCCAATTTGATCATTTAGCCACGTACATCACCAAAGTCACGGGGAGTTCGGGGGCCTTTCTGACGGCCTTCGGCGTGGTGTTGGTCTGGGCAATCACCGGCCCGATTTTCAACTATTCGGAAGATTGGCAACTGGTCATCAACACCGGCACAACCATTGTAACCTTCCTGATGGTGTTTATCATCCAGAAAGCGCAGAACAAAGATTCGCTGGCCATACAGTTAAAGCTCAACGAACTGATTGCGGCTACCAAAGGTGCCAGTAACCGGCTTGTTGCCGTGGAAGAAATGGGCGATGATGAACTGGAAGTGTTGTGCCAGCACTACCATACTATGGCCGAACTAACGCGCCGGGCCCGCGATCTGCGCCAGTCGCACTCGGTGGAAGAAGCCATTCGCGATACCAAATCCAAACTCAAGGACGAGGGGATTACCTTACCCGATGAGTAACGGTTGACAGACCGGGCAGTTGGCCACCCTTCGGAACCATCAGGAAACGATTCTGTTGCTCAAGCCGGGCAACCCCTAAAACTGGAAATAGATAAACTGATTGCTCGTAAACACCCCGAACAGGTAGGTGGTAAAGGCGAGTAAGCCAAACAGCACGGCGAAGCGGACAGTGCTGCGCGTAGGAATGATAAAATAGTACCACTCTTTCCAGAACATAAACGCAATCAGCCCGAAGCTGAACCAAAGTTCGGTTGGGTTCAGAGCCGATTGGAGCGGGTCGGAGGGTGAGAGCGTAACGATACGGCCCAGAATCAGCAGGGCGTCTGACACCGATACAGCCCGGAAAAACACCCACGTCAGCATTACCAGCACAAACGTAAACAGTACGCCAAACACCCGTCGGGGCAGACCCACCCCGCCCAGTTGCGTGGTCGTCTTTTCGGCTTTTCCTTTCTGCGCTTTTCGCTTGTCCAGCGCAATATCGAGCACGATGTACAGCCCGTGCAGCGCCCCCCAGATCACGTAGGTCCAGTTGGCCCCGTGCCAGAGGCCGCTCGTCATGAACACGATAAACCGGTTGAGGTACGTCCGGGCCGGGCCTTTCCGGTTACCGCCCAGCGGGATGTACAGATAATCGCGAAACCAGGTCGACAGCGAGATGTGCCAGCGTCGCCAGAACTCCGAAATCGAATGGGCGAAGTACGGCGTATGGAAGTTTTCCATCAGCTTGAAGCCCATCACGCGGGCGGCCCCGATGGCAATGTCGGAATAGGCCGAAAAGTCGCAGTAGATCTGGATGGTGAAGAAAAACGTGGCCATCAGCAGCGACAGGCCGTTGTACCCTTCGGGGTGGTTGAAGGCTGGGTCGAGAAACAAGACAAGCCGGTCGGCAATCACGCACTTCTTAAAAAACCCGAAGGCCATCTGCATAAGGCCGGCTTTTACCTCCTCAAAATCGTAAGCGTGTGGCTTATGAAACTGGTGCAATACGTTTTGCGGTCGCTCGATAGGGCCGGCTACCAACTGCGGGTAAAACATCACGTACAGGGCGTAAATCCCGAAATGCCGCTCGGCCTTTTGGTTGCCCCGGTACACTTCTATGGTGTAGCTCATGGCCTGAAACGTGTGAAACGACAGACCAATGGGCAGAATACTCATGTTATCTTTGAACGAATCAATTCCGCTCTCGCCGAAGAGCTTCAGCACACCCACGAAAATGCGGTTGGTACCGTTGGTGATGCGGTCGGCAAGGTCGGGCATACTGAGTGCATCGAACAGGAGCGCTATGTTTTCGGTGAAGAAACCGAGGTACTTGAAAAACGCCAGAATGCCGATGTTCGAAATAAGCGAAAGAATAAGCAGCCATTTGCGCGTTTTCCCTTCTGAGCGCTCAATCCAAAGCCCGGCTATGTAATCGATAACAATCGTGAGAAACAGAATCAGGATGTACGCCGGCTGAAACACCATGTAGAAATAACAACTGGCAGCCAGCAGCAACGCCCACCTCAGCTGAAACCGTAGGCTGAAGTACAGGATCGTCACGACGACGAAAAAAAGCAGGAATTGGAGAGAGTTGAAAAGCAATTTTCAGGGAACAGTTAACAACGAACAACGAACAGTTAACAACGAGCAGTTAACAGAGAACAACGAACAATTAGCAACGAACGAGGGGAGCCGCTAATTAGGGGATGAAAGCGGTTAGCCAGAGCACTATCATCTTCAATGGACTAATACGAGTTGACCTGAGAGTAGCAAACAACATTCTTGACAATTCATCTGCATCATGATGCATGCTTTCGAAGAGGTTTTGTTCTAAATAGCCTGTGTCTTTCAATAGAGCCAGCCAGTATTTGGTCTCAAGGCTTTCTTTATACGCTATGGATATTTTAGCCGAAAAATCTGCCTTTCAAATAGCCCCATTTGCTTCTGCAAGATTAACACCAATCGATGTACCACAACGAAGTAGTTGTTTGGAGAGAACATACTCTCGTTTATTTTCTGACAAAAACTGATAGGCCTTGACAATTCGAATAGCAAATACACAAGCTTTTGGGTAAATGACACTAGCTTTTTCCATGACAGTTAGAAAGTTAAAGATGGAGCAAGTTAGAGCATTACCCTATTAACAGCTCGTCGTTCACTGTCCATTGTTCACTGCTCGTTGTTCACTGTCCATTGTTCGTTGCTCACAGATTTCCTCCCGCACCACAAACAACGGGCGGCCTTTTACCTGGAAGAACACACGCAGGACGTACTCCCCGATAATACCCAGGGCCATAAGCTGAATACCGCTGAAAAGGATAATCACAAACAAAAGGGCCGTGAACCCCTGCGGCACCGTGCCAAATACGTATTTCTTGACGAGCGTCTGAATCAGGTAAATCAAAGCGATCCCGATGGCGAAGGCCCCCGTACGGATGATAAACTTGACCGGAAACTCACTAAAGTTAAAGATGCCGTTGTACGCCAGCCGACGCAGCATCTTGAACGAATACTTGGGGACACCCGCTACGCGCTCGCTCCGTTCGTACTCCACCCCAATCTGTTTGAAACCGATCCAGCTCCGCATACCGCGCAAAAACCGGCTCTCCTCGGGCATCTTGTTCATAATGTCGACTACCCGGCGGCTCACCATCGAGAAATCGCCACTGTCGAGCGGGATGTCGACGTACGAGATATTCTTCAGGATCCGGTAGAAGGTCGAATAGGCAAACCGCTTCAGCACTCCTTCTTTGCGTTTCCGCCGAACGGCATACACTACATCGTAGCCATTCTGAATATGCGCGTAGAACTCTTCGAGCAGCTCGGGCGGGTCCTGCAAATCGCCGTCGATAATCAGCACCGCTTCAGTGCCGCGCGCGGCCGCCATACCCGCCGTCACGGCCGTCTGATGGCCGAAGTTGCGCGCCAGCAACACTCCATGATAGCGGGGGTCCGACAAGGCAGTGAGCCGAATCAGGTCGGCCGTATTATCGCGGCTTCCATCGTCGACCAGCACCACCTCTACCGGGTAGGGCAGTTTGTCCATGAGCGCATTGAGTCGCTCAATAAGCGGCCCAAACGATTCGCGCTCATTGTAGAGAGGAGCCACGATGGAAATTAAAGGGGTCATTCGGTAATAAGTAGGTGTTTATGCGTCGATGCGGCCCGGGCAGGTTGCTCGGTTGAGCGTAGCCCCAGACAGCCAGGTTTGTACAAAAGTAATCCATTGCGGGCGAACCCCGATTGGCCAACGCCCATCCGGAGCTATTTCAGGCCAAACAACCGCCCCCGAAACGAGCGGTTCCGTACGGCCCCTTCGGCCGAGAGCGGCACATCGTCAATAGCTCTGTATCCCAGCCAGGCGTAGTATAGAAAACCCGCCACCAGGGCCAGTTCGATCCCGTACTCCAGGGCATATTCGGGGCGGCTAAACATGCTCAGGCCTTTGTAAAATGGCTGGCCAATACGCCACCACAACGAGGGATGAATAGCAGCCAGCGCGTTGAAACCAACCAATAAAAAGGTAGTCAGACGGCTTTTGAAGTCGGTCATCGTAAACACAACAGGCAGCACAAACAGATACGCGTAATTGCTCACGGCGTTTTGCTGCAATACCGTCATACTCCCGAAGGCAACCAGAAATATCAGGGGCAATGTATCCACCAGACGTTTACCATACGCCCGGATGCCGGTCAGCGAGATGATGACGAGCGTGACCAGCATCATTACCCATTTCCAGACGCCCCCATTTTCGGGAATAAACCCACCAATAATCGGGTTGAGCACCGACCGCCAGTTGGGCGCTTTCAGGTATTCGCCTTCGTCGAGGGGTTGTTCAATAAATAACAAACCCGTTTTCCAGTACAGAAACGCCAGCACCGGCAGGCCCAGGGCGGCCAACCCCGCTACCAGGGGGGCTTTCTGGTGGTTAGGGGCCATCAGAAACAAGGGGATGATGAGGAACACAAACACCGCCTTGGTCGAAAGCAGGCCCAGGGCCAGCAATACGCCCCCCCAGAACGGGCTCTTTTTCTCTTGCCAGACCCACACGGCCACCAGAGCCAGCAGCCAGAGGGCTACGTCTTCCTGCCCGCTAAACACACACATCACAAACGGTACCGGCAGACTGAAATAAAACAGGGCCCGAAACAGGCGCTGACCGTTGCTTTCGACACCCCGGTAGATTCGGAACGTAACATACACCGCCAGCCACTCAATGAGGGTCATGGCTACCACAATAGTCCGCATGTCGTTCCAGATGTGCAGCGGGATAGAAAGCCAGTACCCGAAAAACGGGCTGTAGGGGCAATACACATCACGGTACACAATCCCGAACTGACGGGCCGTATTCGCTATGGGGTAGTAGTAATACTGTACGTCTGACTGCGGCTGATAGCCCATCACAAAGAACGTCAGCACAATCGGCAACAACCGGAAGATGGTATAAAACAGGGCGATCCAGGGCGTTCGGTGATGCTGTTGCAGATACTCGGTGATCCACAGCCGTTTCCAGAGCAACACCGCCAGCCACAAACACAATCCGACGGAAACAGCTGTTTTTACAAGGACGATAAACATAAAAACGGGTGGAGAAAGGAAAAAGGAGAAGGGAAAAGGGGGTAGACAACTACCCTCCCTGTACCATTCTCCCTGTTCCCTGTTCCACTTTTAGTTTGTTATAACTCAGAACGACGAGCCAGATGAGCCCGGCCAGCTCGACTACCTGAATACCGTAATCGAGCAAATACACCGGATTACCCAGCATAGCCAGGCTGGTGTACAGCGCATTGTCGGCGTACACAATCATCAGGATTGGCTGTACCACCAGTAAAAAATTCAGTACGGCAAACCGAAACCAGTGCGTGCGGGTATTGGCCAGCAACACAAATACCAGAGCCATCTCCTGCGTAAAGAGGTAATAACCCGGGGCGCTGGGCAGCATCACCATAAACAACCCGAACACAAAACAGAATACAAGCGGAAACGCCCGCCGGTACCCCAGATGCCGAAACTGCCAGGCTACCCATGAACCGCCACCAATGGTCCCCAGCAAACCCACCCAGTTGAGGCTCGTGAGCGACACCTGCCCAAACAAACTTCCCAGAATAGGCCGGAGTACGCTGACCAGGTTCGGGGCCATTGGGTACGACGAGTGCTGAATCGGCATCAGGAAGGCCGTTCCCATGAGAGCATACAGAATCAGAATGGAAGGAATGCCAATAACGGCCAGACCCAACAGATAGTACAGCCGATCCTTGATCAGAAAAAACAAGGGAATCAGCAGCACAACCAGCATGAACTTGATGGTCAGCATGGCTACACCCCAAATCAGGCCCGTCAGGAAAGCAAACCGGCGGTCGCTCAGGCTCGCCGGGAGGGCAAGTGTAAGCAGGCCAAAGCCCCACATCCAGACATCCTCTTCGCTGCTGAGCACCATGGCCACAAAGGGCAATGGCAACAGGTAGTACAACACGTACCGAAGCAACGCATCGGGCGTAGTAGGTCGCACATAGCGGTAGGTAGCGTTGGCAATCACGAACTCGATCAAGGCCATCATCAGCACCAGCACCCGGGCATTGTTCCAGATAAACAGGGGTAAAACGGTGAGGTAGGTGAACAAGGGCGCATGAAACGACAGAAAATCGCGGTACACCAGCTTGCCTTCCATGGCGGGTACGGCGCGCTCGTAGAAGAATATAACATCGGAGCGCGGCTCCTGATCGAGTACCAGATAAACAGCCGCAAACGGAACAAGCCGCAATGCCACAAACGCCAGCCAGCGGGTTGTGCGCTCGTTTGCGTCTAATACGGGCATAAGGCGTCGTTGCCCGTACCAAACCAGCATAACCACCGCCGAAAGCCCCAGGGCAATGATGGTTTTAACAAGCGAAGTCGTATCTAATGAAATCATAAGTAGAAGACGTTAGATACTGGACGTTAGACAATAGACTTTCGGTTTTAGTCCAGCGTCTAACGGCCAGTATCCAACGTCAATAAATTACCTCCCGCCGTTCTACAAAGCTCTGATACTCAATAGCCGGAATAAACTGCGGTTGGGTACGGTAGGTCAACACAATAAATACCAGAAGCAGCGAAATCAGAAACGCCTGCATAATCACCACCAGAAACGAAAACACCAGAAAACTGCCCCAGCTGGGTACGCCCGGCTTGGGACCAAAGTCGGTAAAGAACCGCACAATCACGACCAGCCCGATGCCCACCACCGAAGCTGCTGCGGCCATCACACAAAACAAGGCAATACGTACGGCCGTAGTGTCCATCAGGACCGACACCGTACTCAGCCCGTGCAGAATGAGCGATACAAAATTCATTTTCGACTCGCCCGCCAGCCGCTTACCGCGTTCGAGCGGAATGGCCGTGTAGGGTAGTCGTGACCGGATCACCCCGCCGGGATAGTTGTTCCATATCTCCGACACGTGCGCCAGTTTACGCAATAACGGAGCCGGTACCAGACTGAAATTGCCAAACGTAATTACCTTGCCCGTCAGCAACCGAAACATGCTTTTGTACAGGGAATAAAACACCCGAAACAGGAGCCGTTCCCGGCGTTTGGCGCGGTGCGCAAACACCACATGGCCGGGTTGCTGCTCCGAGGCTGCTACCAGCCGGGCAATGTCTTCGGGTTGGTCTTCGCCGTCGGAGTCCATCACAATTACCGGGCAGGCCACTTTCTCGTCGGCCAGATACGACAACCCCAGGGCTATGGCTTTCTGATGGCCCACGTTGCGGTACAAACGCAAAATAGACAACGACCGACCAATACCCGTTGGCAACGTGCGGTAATCCTGCGCCGAACAGTCATCGACCACCAGAAACGAAAGCCGGCTCAGTAAGGGAGCGGGCACCACCGCGCGCATCCGTTCGAGCAACAGGCTCAGTGCCTCCCAATCATTGAAAAGAGGAATAACAACGTAAATGGTATCAGAGGGAGTTACCGTCGAACTGTCCAAAGCAGGTGGTGATTGTACGCAACAAAAATAGGGCTTTATCGGAATAGTCCTAAATGACACTCAATATGCTTACTCAACGGCGCCCTCTCTAACCTATTTATCAGTCAAAGAAACCACCTATTTAGCCGGGCAGGCTCACGAAAAATTTAATTCAGATAACGAAATTTTTCAAAACAACGCGCTCGGCCACCTGTTCACCTACTAAACCCATAGACAATAAATAAATGAACAATCAACCGGAAAAGCAGCCCAATGCAGAACAGGAGACAAGGCCATTTGAGCAGACCAACTCAGTGGTGATTCCGGTTCGGGCGGAAGAACTACGGGTGGATAGTCAGATTGTCGAAACGGGTCGCCTGCGGGTGAGCAAGTCAGTCGACGAAACGGTACAGTCGATTGAATTACCCGAAATGCACGAAGAAACCGAGGTGTACCGGGTGGCCGTCAATCAGGTTATCCATACAGCTCCCCCGGTACGGCACGAGGGCGATACACTCATCATCCCGGTACTACGCGAGGAGGTTGTGGTGCAGAAACGCCTGATACTGGTCGAAGAGGTCCACATCACCCGCAAGCCCGTGCACACCCATCGGCAGGAAACCGTGTCGCTACGGCAGGAGACGGTGGGCGTCGAACGGGTACCCAGGGCATCACCCCCAACGGACTCATCTGCTGAGTTATAAATGAAGTATCAACGTTAAAAAACAAAACCATGGCACAGACCGTGATCGGCGTCTTCGATGATGCCTCAGAAGCCCAACAGGCAATGCAGGAATTGATGGAAGCGGGTTTCTCGCGCAACAACATCGACCTTTCGGCGCAAACCAGCTCAGACATGACTGGCAGCAGTTCGTACCAGACCGATAGCGCACACACCCACGAAAACCGCGAAGAAAAAGGCGGTATTAGCGGGTTCTTTGCGTCGCTCTTCGGTACCGACGATGACGACGATCGGCGGCTCCGCGACAATTACACCACCGTGGGCGACCGGCACTCTATTCTGACCGTTCACGCCATGGATGCGGACGAGGCCCAGCGGGCGGCCGACATTATGGACGATGCCGGGGCGATTGATGTTGACGAGCGGGCCGACCAATACCGCAGCAGCACCTATGCCGACAACCGGGGCTCGTACAATACCGACGAAGGCTATTCGGGCTCAACCCTGGGCACCGGCGTATCAGCCGACCCACTCGCCCCCGCCTACGGTGTCACCTCGGGTATTACCACCTCGGGCACGACCAACTATGCCGACACTAACCTGAATGACCGCGACACTATGGACCGGGGCCGGATGGATCGGGACGAGTTCAGAAACACGACAAACGACGAGAGCCTTAACATTCCGATTATCGACGAACAGCTCAACGTAGGCAAGCGGACCGTTGAACGCGGGGGTATGCGGCTGCGGAGCCGGATTGTTGAGCGACCCGTGGAAGAGAGCGTTCGCCTGCGCGAAGAGCGGGTTCGGGTTGATCGTAACCCCGTGAACCGCCCGGCCACCGACGCCGATTTTACGGCTTTCCGCGAAGGCGACGTCGAAATGGTGGAACATGCTGAGGTACCTGTGGTGGGCAAAGAAGCCCGCGTTGTGGAAGAGGTACGACTGAACAAAGACGTGACTGAACGCGACGAAACCATCCGCGATACGGTGCGCCATACCGATGTCGACGTGCAAAACCTGTCGGGTACCAACGCCGATATGCACCGCACCGACTCCGACCGTACCATCGACCCCGAACGTGACGTAACGAATCGGGGGTTGTAAAAAAAAGAGAAAAGGGAGGAAGGGGAAGAAAGGGAGAAGGGAAAAAGCCAAACGCTTACTCCTCCCCTTCTTCCCTTTCCTCCATCTTCCCCTTCCTCCCTTCTCCCCTATTTCACAAACTGATTGGCGTAGTCGAAATTGGTGATGCGCATATTTTCACCGTCCCAGAGCAGCTTTTTACGACCCGGAAACTGCTTGCCCTCCCGGTACATGAAACTGCGGGTAGCCAGATTGCCCATCAGTACGGTCTCGGTGAGCGGACCGGCCTCATCGAACGACGACGACGTGTAAGCCCCGTACCCTTGCTTGCAGGCTTTCACCCATTGCTGCTGATGGCCTTCGGTTTTGCCCTCCACCAATGGTTTTTCGGGTTCAGGTAGCTTCTTGCCGCCAAATTTCTCTTCGGGAAACAGGCGCGGATTATTGCCAAACAGGCCCGCCGTCAGCATGCCTTTGGAGCCGTAGAAAATCATACCGCCGTCGATGCTGGCAAACATGACCTCGTACGGAATGCCGTCGGGCAGGGCTGGGCGGATACCCCCGTCGTACCACGAAAATTTGATCTCTTTCACTTTGGGGTCAGCCGACGGAAACGTGAGGTGAATGGCTGCCGAGGGCGGGCACACATCATCGAAAAAAGCCTCCTGAAAGAAATCGGCGTACACCGAACCCACGCTGCACTCAACCGAGGTAGGGTATTTGAGCTTCAAGGCGCGGAAAGGCACATCCATAAAATGGCAACCCATATCGCCGAGGGCGCCAGTCCCGAAATCCCAGTAGCCCCGCCACCGAAACGGCATGTAAGCCTCATGATACTCGCGGAAAGGGGCCGTACCCAGCCACAGTTTCCAGTCAACCTCGGGCGGCACGGGCTGACTTTCGCCCCGGTCTTTGGGCGACTTCACGCCCTGCGGCCACACCGGCCGGTTGGTCCAGCACTCCACCTTATGTACCCGGCCAATGAGACCTTTCTGAATGTACGTCTCGATTTGCCGGGTCGCATCGCCACTACTTCCCTGATTCCCCATTTGGGTCACCACCTTGTATTTACGGGCGGCTTCGGTAAGCATACGGGCCTCGTGAATGTTGTGCGTAAGGGGCTTTTCCACGTACACGTGCTTACCCAGTTGCATAGCCGCCATGGCGATGGGTGCGTGCATGTGGTCGGGCGTGCTGATAATGACCGCGTCGAAGGTTTTGCCGGCCCCATCGAACAGGTGCCGGTAATCTTTGAAGTAAGGCGCCTGCGGAAACTTAGCCCGGTATTTTTTCGACTGCCGGTCGTCGACATCGCAGAGGGCCACTAGGTTGTCGGTGCCGCCGTTGTAAGCCTGCTGAATATTGTAGTCGGCCTTGCCGCCACAGCCTACAGCGGCAATATTTAGTTTGTCGGAGGGAGCCACGAAGCCCCGCCCCAGCACATGGCGGGGGACAATATAAAAACCAGCGGCCGCCACGGCGCTGGTTTTGAGAAAGTTGCGACGAGACATAAAGAGAGAAAAAGCGAAAGAGTGAAAGAGCGAATATAGCCACTCTTTCACTCTTTCGCTTTTTAACTCATTTACCTTATCCCATAATCTGACCCATTTTCATGGCCAGGCCCATATCACCTTTTACTTTGAGCTTGCCGGTCATGAAGGCCATCATGGGGTTCATATCGCCGGAGCCCATTTTCACCAGGTCAGACACGCTCACGGAAATGGTCGTATCGGCAGGCTGATCGTCATTGGTCACCACGGCGGGCGACTGACGGGCGTCGATAAAAATGGGGCCCTGATCGGTATCAATTTTCACGGTCGCATCCAGGCCGTCAGCATGGGCGGCTTTCAGTCGGATCTGCTCAGTAAGTTCCTGTAAAGTCATTGGTAATTGGTTTTTCGTTTGTTTTGCTCGTTGAAACGTAACGGCTTTCTGGCCGATGAGCCTGCCTGTTGGCCTACTACGTTTTGTCAAAACTATACCGGATTTGTACGAATTCAAAAAACGATGGCTTCATCTGATACAATGGCGAATTAGCCGTTGAGTGGTTTCGTTTTAACGACGCTAAATTGATGAAGTAGTTCTTTCCGGTTTTTAGGCGAAATCTCGAGGGTATGAACTTTACCCCTCATCCGCACTTTCTCAGCTTCGATACTATCAATCATGTCCAAATTAACAATCAACGACCTCGATAATCTGAAAAAATTAGGTGCAGAGAAGTATTGAGCTACATTAGCCAGATGGGTGCTTACCTCGTAATGGACTACTTCGCCGGCCAAAAAGATGTGGGTATTGGCTCCTGACGCCTTCACATACATTACCTCATTCAGGTCAATTCGCTTGTGCCCTTTATTCTTGATGGGAAAAAACAGGAAACGCCCCGGATCGGCCTGCCTGTTTTTAAAATAGCCCCAGGCCAGCTCGATTTGAATCAGCAGCTCTTCGGGCCGAAAGGGTTTGAGCAGATAGGCCGTAGGATTGGCCTCTTTGGCGCGTTGCACGGTTTTTGGCTCAGAATTAGCCGTCAGAAAAATAACAGGAGTCTGGTGGGTTTGCTGTAGCTCTTTAGCCAGAATGATACCATCTGCGGCCGAGCCTCTCAGTTTCACATCCACAATTGCCAAATCGGGTGGGTATTTCCGAATAGCCTGCAGGGCATTTTCATACGTGTCAGCAATAGCCAAAACGGTATGGCCAACTTCTTCCAAAGTCTCCTGAATGTCCATTGCCGTAACCGATTCATCTTCAACAATCAGGATGTTCAAGCGTTGTCTCATAGTGTATTCATAGAGTGGTGGTCTGATTGGAGAACCGTAGCCAGAATACGGTTCCCTGGTGCTGTTTAAACCCATATTCAGCCTGAAGTTGCGCGGCCTGTGCCCGGATAATGCGTATTCCCAGCGATTTTTGGTCGGTGGTACCGTCCCAACCGGGGCCATTATCGGCGACTATAATCTCCAGCATACGTTCGTTCTGCGTGGCACTGATGCGGAGCACCGACGCGTCGGCGTCTGGAAATGCGTATTTCCACGCATTGGTCAGCAACTCAGTCAAAATTAAACCGACCAATGTAGCTTTGTCCGCATCCAGAAACATCGGGTCTATGTTTATCCGTTGCTCTGACGGTCTATACCCGAACGACTGACCCACGTTTTCGACCAGTTCGGCGACGAACTCGGGCAGATAGACCTGCGCCAATTGTTCCTGTTCGTAGAGGCTTCGGTGTAAAATAGCCATCGATTCGATACGCACCTGGCTTTCGCGCATGGTTCGTCGGGCGGCCTCGTCGGTAAGTCGGCGAGCCTGTAGGTTCAGCAGGCTGGATATAACCTGCAGGTTGTTCTTTACCCGGTGGTTTTGCTCTTTCACCAGCACTTCGTTCTGGTGGCTGATACGCCTATTTCGGCGATAAAGCCGATAGAAGGCTACACTGGTGGCAATAGCCCCTAACAGTAAGCATAGGCCCACCCCCAACAACAGGCGTTGGTTTCGTTCGTTTTCGGCCCGTAGCTGTAATTCTCGTTGCTGGTTTTTGATATGGGCATCTTTTTTCTCCGTTTCATAGGCAATGTTGAGTCGACTGATGGCCCCCTCGCGGTCGGCAAGGAGTATTTTGCTTTCCAAAGCCCGCAGTTTTTCAGCGTATTCAAACGCTTTGGGAAAGTTGCGAGTGGCTTTATGGTAGCGAATGTATGTCTCCAGAAATCTACGGTCTATTGTATTTTCAGCGGCCATCTGCCGATATACCCGTTCGCCCGCCCGCAGAGCTTCGTAGGCGCGGGCGGGCTCTCCGAGTGCGAGGTGTGCATTCGCCAGAGTAATCCAGGTAGACGATAACTGGTACAGGTACAGCCTGGCCTTTTTTTGAAAATAATCTTTACCCCGATTCAAATACAACAGTGCTTTACGGTCTTGGGCATGCGCGTACAAACTACCCATACTAATGCTGATTTCGGCGATTGCCAGCGAGTCTTGTAGTTGATAAGCCAGGCGTTCGCTGGCACGGGTGTACTGCCATAATGTGTCCCAGAGGGGATGCTGGCGATCGCTTTGCTGCTGACTCATCCAGATTTTTACGTACCCATTGTTGAGTGCCCCGTAGGCAATCATCCGACCCTTATCGGAGCCAATTCGTTCAAAGATGGCCAGGGCTGTGCGGGCATATTCGATGCATTTAAGACTGTGCTCCTGTTCGGCCTCCAACTCCGACATGCGCAGGTACACCTGCCCCAACTCGTAGGAGTCGGCCCGTCTGGTCAAAATTCCCAATGCCTTCGTGTAGTACTGCTGGGCCTGTAGGTAGTTTGCCCGAGCATTGAAGACCTTACCGAATTGGTAGTAAGCCTTAGCCAGTTTGGCCGAATCGCGCTGGGTGGTGGCTTCCCGCTCCAGTTGTTGGGCAGCGGCCATTTTGTCGGCAGCGGGGAGGACGTTCTGCCCCTGGCACATGCCCGAGAAGCCACAGAACAGCCCTATACAAATAGTGTATTGAATCTGAAAAACAGCCACTTGTACGCATTTGATGAATACCAAAGCTACGCAAAGACACATATAACTTCCCGGAAAATTTCTTCGTCAGAAATAGCTCCAGTTTCATGAGAAAAATTAGCTCACCCGTAAGATTCGCGTGAATGTCAAGGCCAAAACTTAAGTACTTGGAAGACATCAAACGCATCAAATCATCTTACTCCTGCTTTGCCATGTTGACTATCATGCTATTTACCTTCTCGGGCAAGACCCTGCTGGGCAATATTATAGGTATAAGTTGCTGGCTACTCTTTCTGAAATGGCTGTTTGGGCTTACTATTATCCCTGGCAAACGAGCCGAAATTAAACGAAAAACCAGCGAATTCCGGCAGAAAACCGATGCCGCCTGGCAGAAGTACAAAGACGAGAACACCTATTGGGAAGTCGAAAAAATCGACTACTACGATCAATACGACAGATTTCTACGCACAGAATCAACGAGTACCTTTCATCGTCCTCCCCGGCGTTTCTGGTGGAATATGCTCGGTCTGATTTTTGCGCTTACAGGTGGCTCGCTGGCCGTCGGCTACCTCAAAACGCTGTCGCCCTGGCTCGCTGGTCTGCTCATTGCTGCCATTACCGCCGGGGTATTTTATTACGGACGGCAGCACCTGCTCTACGACCGCTGGTACATGAAACTGATGTACGCTTTTTTCATGTGGTGGTTTTTTATGAACTGTCTGTCCGTAATGACAAATAAAGCTGGCGGTCTTTTCGACTAAAACACTTCATAGGAAAAATCGGCAGTTTCATTAGAAGTACAAATCTGCCGATTAGAACCTCACTTTGTGTGTGCATGAGAATGAGTAATTGGTGGGAAAATTAACTCACCTTATTGTCCCATCCTGCCAATTTCCATTCCATTCAAGCCAAACCGACCAAAACCAATGAGATCACTTTTCCTCCTTTTCGTTGCGGCATGCTGGACCATAACCTTGCCTGCGTTTGCCCAAACTAATAACGACTGCGATCAATTACGAGCAGAAGTGGACTACCTCCGTAATGCACTTAAGATGCAGAGTAATCCAGTTTTCACTGACGTGGTAATGGGTGTAGAACTTAAAATAGTGTCTGTCGTTGGCAGTAAGCGAACGAAGACCGTACAAGTGAATGCGCTCTTTACCAGCCAACGAACAGATAAAAGTGGGAGTTTCTACTACTACCACTATGTATTGGATCCAGAAGGCAATGAGTACAAAGTTGGTTGCTGCGAACCGATGGCTCTATCTTCGGATATTCCGCGCAGTATGTTTCTGACTTTTGATAATATCAGCCCTGATATTCCAATGTTTAGAATTATGAAACTAAACATTTATGTCGATGGCCAACAGAAAGTCGTAGAATATCGCAATGTCAAAATAGACTGGAAATGAAGTCATTAACAGCATTTTGTTTCATGAAAACTATACTGACGGGTCTGTTGTGGATGGTATTCTGGATTAATTCCACTGCCCAGAACTGTCCCGAGTTAGATGGTCTCAAGAGAAGTCTAAATATGAAAGACCGACCTTTTGAGACGGTCGATGTTTTACAGGGCGTACAAATGCGGTTTTTAAGTTGCGCATTTAACCCGCAATCCCAAACGGTCAGGCTCGACTTCTCATTCACCAGTATCAACTCCAAAGATGGTTTTGGAAATGTAAGTGAGCTTACGGCTATTGACATGGAAGGCAACAGCTATGATTCCGAACAGTTCAATGTTGTCAACAGAGGTCTCAACGCCCTACCCTTATCCAAGGGCGTTGAACAAAAAGCCTACGTCGAACTGAGCAAGGTCCCCCGTAGAGTACGGTATTTTAAACTGGTCAAGTTCAATTTTGTGGTTGAGACTTACGTGTATACCGTGCAATACAAGGATGTACGTATTAGCTATCCAGATGACCCGAAACCAACGCTGACTCAAGCTAAGCAGGAAACCTTAAATTCCAACTCTCCTCAGCCCACTCAACCCAATTATAAAGCCCTGCTTGACGAGGGATCAAAAAAATTTCAGGAGCGTGCTTACGCTGAAGCTCTTACAAAGTTTGAAAAAGCATTGTCCCTCAAAAACGGTCGGGATACGCTTTCTGCTCTCTATGCAGGAATCAGTGCTCAATCGGCCAATAACCCAGAAAAAGCGGAAGCCCACTTCACCACTTACATTAACTCGGGTGGCAGAGACGTGTCCATTTTTTACGCATTAGCTACTATCTACACACAGCAGCGAAATACGGATAAAGCCCTGGGGGTTCTGAAAAAAGGTCTTTTGGTCCACCCTTCGAATGTTGATTTATCAAGTTTGATAGTCAATACATTGATAGCTGACAACCGTATAAATGATGTAATCGATCACCTGAACACATTCATTGCACAAAACCCCTATAGCACTCAGGCTTATGTCAACCTGGGGATTTTTTTAGACGGTAAAGGCGACAAAGCTGGTGCAGTAAGCAATTACGAAAAAGCAATCGGTATTGACCCAAATCAGTATGATGCGCTGTATAATCTGGGTGTCTATTATTACAATGAGGGGGCTAATCGAATGCAGGCCGGGCAAACGCTAAGTTCACAACGGCGAAATTTTGAGAAGGCCGCAGCCTATTTCGAGCGCGCTCACAGGGTTCAAACGTATCAGTGTGAATTGGTCAATAACCTGAACAAAACGTACGAACTACTGGGGACTTCAAAACGGGTTGAGTGTTATGGGAGCCCTTCTCAACAGGCCAAACCCCAACCTCAGAATACAGCCAGCTCCCAGAACTTTATTGGCCAATGGCAGGGCGAAATGAGAGGGGCCATGTACTATAATTTCAACCTGTTTATCACGGCTTTCGATGGTAATCAGTTTACAGGCTACTACACCGATGAGGAGGGGCGAATCGTAAAAAGAGACGTGAGGGGAACGGTAAATGGCACTAAAATCCAGGTGCAGTTGGATGCCATACCCGTAGAGGGAACGATATCGGGCGATGTAATAAAAGGGACTGGCACATTGGCTACCCCTGCCGACATTCAGGTGGTCTTGAAGAAGAAAGCAGGGCAGACAGACAGCAAAAAGGCTGATCAAAAGCCGTCGGCCTTCGAGTACCGGGGTGTTCTGACAGATAAGAAAACCAGATCCGTACCTCAGCATGTGGTAGTCTTTTACGAAGATCTCAGCACCGGCGAAATGCTCGGTCAGGCCGACGTAAATGGGCGTACGGGCGAATTTGTGCTGTATTTACCCTACGGCAAACGCTACGGCATTTCGGCCAAAGGCGAGGGCTTTATCGCGGCTTCGACCAACATTGACCTCACGAACATCAACACAGCCCCCAAAAGCATCCCAGGCGAATTGGCCATTACCACCATTGAAGCAGGAAATGCCATTACGCTGAACAACATCTTCTTTGAAACCGGCAAAGCTGCCCTGTTGCCCGAATCGTTTCTGGAGTTGAACCGGATAGCCGATTTTCTGAAGGCAAACGGGAGTATCGTGACCGAAATAGCTGGGCATACCGACAACGTCGGGGGAGATGCAGCTAACCAAATACTCTCGCAGGACCGGGCCAACGCCGTACGCTACTACCTGCAATCGAGGGGCATACAGGCATCCAGACTGATTGGCAAAGGCTATGGCAAAAACAAACCGGTAGCTCCCAACACCACCGAAGCGGGTCGGCAGCAAAACCGCCGGGTCGAGTTTGTAATTCTGCGGAAGTAGAAGAAGCAGATTCCGGCTAATCGGACAGCTAACCTTTTTGAGAAAGCTATGACACACCCCTACAGACTATCAATACTGGAGTATCAACCAGGCAGACGGTATCTCTTATTGGGCTTCCTGATGCTAATTGGTTTGGGGCAGGCCCTGGCGCAAAAGCCGCGTCTGTTGAAAGATATTTATCCGGGATTCTTTCAGATGGGCCCATTTGCCAAACCGAATAGCTCCAGCCCCGAACGGTTCATTGAGGTGAATAACAGGATTGTTTTTACGGCTAAGGAGATTGTTGTGGTCAATGGCGAAACAAGAGGGAGAGACGCCTTGTGGGTGACCGATGGCACCGAAAATGGTACGCAGCAAATCATGTTCTGGCCAGAGGGCCAATGGGAGGTTGAACTGGTCAATAAAGCGGTGATTAACGGCCTGCTGTATTTCTACTTATATGCCATTGACGCAAATAGAAATGTTACTCGGGCGCAACTATGGCGTTCGGATGTGACAAAAAATGGCACGTTTCAGCTCAGAATGTTTGAATTTACAACCTGGACTACTTCCACACTCAGCAATTTCCAGGCCTTCAATAATCAAAACTATTTTGTAGTGCAGGATGAGCTTTGGCGAACCAACGGCACTTTGGCCGGTACTGTGAGGGTTATTTCGGCAACGGATCTTCGCGGTGGTTTCAGCAATCTGACGGCCACAGACAATACGCTGTATTTTATCAACGATAGACGACTCTACAGATCGGATGGGACAAGAAATGGCACTACACCGTTAAATGTGCCCAATCTGTTTACCCAAAACTCCAGTGTGGTGCATATGCGGGCTGCGGGTAATAGTGTGTATTTGATCGTCAAGGAATTATTACCCAACAGGGAAGTTCATAGTCTCTGGCGTTCGGATGGAACGGTAGCGAGCACCCGGCAACTGACGGTGCTGGATGACTCGCCGGCCCCTCAGGGGTATAAAACGGTTATATGGGAAGTACTCCCCATAGAGAAAAAACTTTACTACATTTTTCAGCGAGACAGCAACTTACAGCAAGAGCTTTGGGTCAGCGATGAAACCAGTCAGGGTACATTGAAAATAAGCGATTTACATAAACGTAATGTGCCATTCCGAAATGATGTCCTGGTCAATCTTAATAATAAAGTTTGCTTTACGAAGGCAATCGATACCAACAGATTTGAATTTTGGGTTAGCGACGGTACAGTGCGGGGCACGGTGCGCCTGCCGATAGATGGGGGGGGATTTTCTCCGCAAGACTATGAATACTACAGGCTAAACCCCAAGCAAGTCAGGATGTATATTCCGCAGCGTAGCCCGTCGAGCCCAGCCAACAATAGCACGAGTATCTACGAAACAGACGGTACAGAAGCTGGTACCCGGCTACTATTTGATGTTGCCCAATACACAGCAACAACCCTGGATATAGAAAGTTTCACACGGCCCATCCGATTAGGCAACAGGCTGGTTTTTGCCGCCGAAGAATACGAAGGCAGCATCAATGCAGGCACGTATAGCTCACGAACAGGGGAAGAGCTATACGCCCTCGATATTTCCTGTACCCCCCCTGCCCGCCCGGTCATTTTGGGCGGTACCTTACCCTGTAATGGAACCGTAGAGCGATACCGCGTAAACACACCCCGGGCGGGGGAAATTCGTAGGTGGTCGGTACAGGGTGGCCGAATCGTTGCCAACAATGATTCGACCATAACGGTAGAATGGCTTGAAAGCGGCCAACGCACCGTTTCTGTCTCGGCCTCAAACGACTGTACGTCCAGTACGGCAACATTGGGGGTTTTTGTGAAACCGAGCGTACCGCCCTCTTCGGTTGTTATCACTGCCGGAGGGTCACTGACGCTGCAATCTGGCACTACCGTTACCCTGAGCGTGCCGAATGTCAGTGGGCAGCTCTACCAATGGTTTCGCAATGGTATCAGTATCACCGGAGCAACCAGTCACCAATATGTTGCCAATACGGCGGGTGACTATACGATTGCGGTGAATCGGGAGGGTTGTCTGATTACGTCGCCCCCTGTGCGTGTCAGCGTGGCCCTACAAGTCATAATTAGCGGGTCGGCTGTAGTCTGTAGCGGACAGAGCACAACGCTCGTGGCAAATACCACCAATGGAACAGCCCCCTTTACCTACCAGTGGCGGCTGAACGGAACTCTCCAGCCGGGTAGCGCAAACCAATTGGTTGCCAACGCCCCCGGCACTTATGCTGTAACGATTACGGACAGCCAGAGCCTGACGGCTGTTTCGCCCGCGTTCACATTGGTCCAAATACCCACGCCTAATGCGACTATCACAGCAAGTGGGGCAATTTCGCTGCTTACCGGCACAGCTACGGTATTGAGCGTACCAGCCGTAGCAGGCCAGGTATATCTCTGGACGCGCGACGGGCAAACTATAGCCGGGGCCAACAACAGCAGTCTCACCGTCACGCAGGCAGGTACGTATGCGGTGGTCGTCGCACGCGCCGGTTGCCAGGCTATCTCAGTGCCTACCGTCGTGAGCATTATCCTGGCCACCGAACCCACATTGCCCGGTTTTGCGCTGGAAGTTTCGCCTAACCCAGCCACTGCGCTGCTCCGCGTCCGGCTGGTACTTGACACCCCGGCTACGGCCACGTTTCGGTTGTTCGACGGAGCCGGGCGGCAACTACAGGCACAGGCATTTGGCGTAAGGCAACGCAAACACGAGCATACATTTGATGTAAGTGACTTGCCCGGTGGTGTCTTTTTCCTACGCGCCGAAGCGGGAGATAAACAACTCACTCGAAAACTCATCAAAGAATAGTGGTATCCAACATGAACACCCTGACCTGCCCAAACTGCGGATATGAAACCAGGTGGAGATTACGCGTCTGCAAAGGATGCAACGCTGACATTGTGTAGACGATACGCCCGACGAAAAAACATGAAGCGAGTGGTCGGTATATTACTCGGTGTTATCGGTGGGTTCAGCCTTGAGCACTATGCCTTCCGTATCAACTGGCAGGGATCTGGGTTTCTGCCCCTTCTGATTATCAATGCAGGAGCGGGGCTACTGTTGATAAAATGGTTATGGAAACCAGAACATACACCAAGGTTCATCCGCCGATTCAAGAGATATTATTGATGTCAGATCAGGATTACCAGGGAGATAATAAGTAGTCGATTGGAAGTGTAGTAACAAGCCATCTGCCCCGTAATACGGCAGATGGCTTGTTTATGTAGTAAGTTTGCCATCATTTGACGAACTAACGTATTAAAAATGCCCAAACGCTCCGACTTTCTGACCCTGCTGTGCATCCTGACGTTTATGAGCTGCGGAATCGGTCTTATCGATAGTGCTACGTCGTACACCCGAACGGCCGATGTGGCTCGCACGCAGCGCATCGAACGCCCGCGCGTAGTCGACCCCAATAAGCCCCCCGAGTATTTCGAAGATCGCTCCAACAGCGACGACCCCATCCCCGGCGACCCTGAGGAAATCCGGCCGTTGGCAGCTTCGAGCTTTGTCTACAACCTCATCACGCTGATAGGTGCCGTCCTGATGTTTTTCGGGCGCCGGCTGGGATTTTTCGTGTACGTAGCCGGTGTTCTGGTAGGTATTATTGCCCCCATCGCGCTACTCGGTTTCAGCGCATTGCATACTTCCTTCGGGGTATTTTTCAGCCTCATTTTTGTCGGCCTGTATGCGTATAGCTGGAAGGAATTGCGATGAAGGTAGGCCTAAAATGTTTTTAGGCGACTGCATACCCCGAATACTCTCGAAGTTGTGGCGAATGAAACGCCAGAACAAGATCGGTTGATAGAACGCCCCGGTTGAGAAGCTCCTGACCGATTTCTAAATCAGTGCCATCGTAGCGGAGCCAGACTTTGGCATCAGGCTTTACTTCCAGATGCACCAAAGGACCGTATATTCGTTCAATACCCTCCCAACCGTCGGTAAGAACCAGGTATTGCCCATGCTGATTATCTACTGAGAGCAGTGCTTCCAGGTTTTCGGCCGAATTAAGTTTGGCCGCAGTCTCAGTCACAACCTGCTGGGCAATTTGCCGATATTGAGTCAATTTATCCATTGCACAAGTTGTTTGTTTTTCGGGTCGAAGATGATATATCTGAGCGACAATTCGTTCAGAAATTCGGCGAGTATATCATCATTCATTAAGGTTTCGTAGCTCTCTTGGGGCATTGCCAGATATAACACCCGATATGGCATTTTTCGTTTGAGCGCCAAGATGTTGAGTTGGTATTGCCCAAGTGCTTTGTAAAAATCAGTCAACGGCGAAAGTCCAACAAAACTCTTGACCTCAATGGCTATTTTCTGATTGTCCCGTTCGGCTGCCATAATTCGCTCGGCTCCCAGGTCAATGAAAAGGTTTCGTTTAGAGAGTTTAAGAGTAAGCGGATCATGCGTAATAGTCCAGCCATCCTGTTGCAGGACTGTTTTAACAATATCGTGAAAAATGTCTTTTGCCATACATTAAAGGTCCCTTACCGAAACGTATTGTTGTTCAAAGATACCTAACTCCCTTGGGCACACCTCGTTTGGGGTATTTTTCTATATGTTTACTTCCGGGATGCCATCAGCCGCACAATTCCATACAACAGCAAACCCGTGGGGCCGAGCATAAAACAGAACAGCAAACAGGGCACCAGCAAACCGTGGTGAATCTGGCGCTGCTGCCCGTCGCGGAGCACCCAGCTACCGGCCACCAGATCGAAAGCGAGGTAATGAATCCAACCCGCCAGCGCCGGACCTTTGTCGCCCGAGCCCAACAGCGACATTACCCCCTGCAACGTGCTGAAGGCCATAAAGTCCAGCGGCTTTGAGCCAGTAAAGAGGTAGGCCAGGTACATCACGGCCAGCACCATCGGAATGATGAGCGTGCCGACAAGCCATTGAGTCACCCGCCAACGCGGGGCTATGATCATCAGCAACCATTGCGGAAATACCAGCGCATTGGCCAGCGTGAAAGCGGTTTCGGGAGTCATATTCGGATGTTGGTTTCGTGAATGCCTGAATCCGAATGTACGAGATTAGGCGGACTTCATTCCAACGTGGCACGCTGGTGGTATAAAGGCAACGGCATTCAGGCCCCAGCCTGCCCAAAACAAAAAGGGTCAACAAGCAATTGATTGGACGGCTAGCCGAGCTATTTGGCCCGACCCAACCCTGTGGAGACTCGCCCGACGATAAACATTCTGTGGTTCAAACGTGACCTGCGCCTGCGCGACCACGCCCCGTTGCAAGCCGCTATCGACGCCTGTGCGGCCGGTGTCCCGCTGTTGTTGCTCTATTGTTTTGAGCCCTCGGTCGTGGCCGACCCCAACTACGACCTGCGGCATTGGCGCTTTGTGAACGAGTGCCTCACCGACCTCAACCGCCAACTCGCCGATGTGCAACGGGCTTCTCCGGCAACCTCGGCCAGCCACCCGCCAAAGCCCGTAGAATGGCTACCGTTTGTGTTTGATGAGGAAGAACTGCCCCCGCCAGCACCAACCGAAGGCCCGGCACCCGGCCCGCAACAGATCTGGGTGTTTCACCGCGAAGTACTGGACGTGCTCACCGAGTTAAGCACCCAATACACCATTCAGAACCTGTTTTCGCACGAGGAAACCGGCCTGCGCATCACCTTCGAGCGCGATAAGGCCGTGGCCCGCTTTTGCCGGGAGCAGGGCATCAATTGGCGGGAGTTTCAGAGTAACGGCGTAATTCGGCGACTCACCAACCGTACCGATTGGACGGCCCGCTGGCATCAGACCGTACGGGCTCCGCAACAACACCCCGACTTACCCAACTGGCTGCCCGCCCAGCTCGATCCCGATTGGTACACGCACCGGAAAGGAACTCCCCTACCCGATGCTTGGCAACAGCCCGATGCTCGTTTTCAGCCGGGCGGAGAATACAACGCCCATCGGTACCTCTATTCGTTCCTCACCGACCGAATAGCCCTCTACGCGCAGAGTATCTCAAAACCGCTCGAAAGTCGGCGGGGATGCAGCCGCGTGTCGCCGTATCTGGCGTGGGGGTGCCTGAGCATTCGGCAGGTATTTGGGGCGCAACAGGCCGCCAGACGGACCAACGGGCACAAACGGCAGTTGGCCGCCTTTGCGTCGCGGTTGCGGTGGCATTGTCACTTTATCCAGAAGTTTGAAAGCGAAGACCGGATTGAGTTTGAGAATGTAAATCGGGCGTTCGATGGCCTCACCAAAAACGCTGATTCTGAGCAATACCAGGCCTGGGCCGAAGGGCGCACCGGATACCCGTTGGTAGACGCCTGTATGCGCTGCCTTCACCAAACCGGATATATTAACTTTCGGATGCGGGCCATGCTCACGTCGTTTCTGACCCACCACCTGTTCCAGCACTGGAAAGAGGGAGCCCTGCATCTGGCGCGGCTTTACACCGATTTTGAGCCCGGCATTCACTACGCGCAGGTTCAGATGCAGGCTGGCATGACCGGCACCAATACGGTGCGGGTGTACAACCCCGTGAAGCAATCGCAGGACCATGACCCCGACGGGGTGTTTATCCGGCAGTGGGTGCCCGAGCTCGCCCATTGCCCCAACGCCTACATCCATCAGCCCTGGACCATGCCCCCGCTCGAGCAGGCCCTTTACCGATTTAGGGTCGGAGTTGACTACCCGGCCCCCATTGTCGACATTGCCGTTACCGGGCGCGCGGCCCAGACCGAGCTGCACCGGCCTCGCAAAACGGCCATTGGTCAGGCCGAAAAACAGCGTATCCTGACTCGGCACGCCATTCCGAAAGAATCGCCCAGCCGATAAAACAGACAAATAACCCCAATTATTTACTCAGGTTCTTCGCACACAATTACACCGAAAAACACACCCAAACCTTACTTAAACACAAGCTCAAATACAGCAAGTACAATATTTCATACAAGGCGGCCAGAGACGCGGTAAAAGCTCAGTTATAAACCGATTAATCCGCCCAAATACATATGAAGATTTAGAAATAAATAGACACCTTTACGAATAATAAAAACATAGTACGTTTGCTTTCATCGGCGTCTAATTGCCAGTAATTAGATGCTGATAGTACACCCGGCGTCCGGGCACTACCCACCATTATCCGTTATTATATGCCGATATTTTACCGGTTTCTGTTTCTTCTATTCAGTACGCTTACCGTTCAGGCACAGTCCATGATTCTGACCACCCCACAGGCCCGGATTGTTTACCAACGCGACCTGAACAATGAAGCCCGCGTACCCGTAACGGGCCTCGCCCCCACCGGCACCACCCGCCTTGAGGCCCGCCTGTTGCCGTTGTCGGAGGGGATGGGCACGCCGACCAACTGGCAATCGCTCTCGCTCATTACCGGTACAACCGCGTTTCGGGGGCATGTGCGGGCAACGGGGGGCTGGTATCAACTTCAGGTACGCGCCAAAGCCGGGTTTACCGTACTCGCCCAAACTACCCTCAACCGGGTGGGTGTGGGCGAGGTGTTTGTGGTGGCGGGGCAATCCAACGCACTCGGTGTGTTCGAAGAATCAGTCGATGCCACCGACGACCGGGTGTCCTGCATCGACTCCCGGCAAGACGACCCCTCCGAGCAATGCCTGTTGCTACCGTTCAGCCGGGCCGGGGCCAAAACCAATATCGGGCCCGCCAACCCACCGTATATCTGGACCATTCTGGGCGATAGCCTGACCCGACGGCTCAATGTACCGGTCTTGTTTCTGGGCGCGGCTCAGGGGGGCACTTCCAGTACCGAATGGGCCCAGACCGCGAGTGGCATCGGCCCGGCATACTTGTCGCCCTACCGCCGGTTGGGGGTGGCGCTGCGGCACTACGCGGCCCGGACGGGCCTGCGGGCTGTTCTCTGGCATCAGGGCGAGAGCGATAATTTGGGTGGCACTTCGGTACAAACGTACATGAACAACCTGCTCACAGTGATTCAGAAAACCCGGCAGCAAACCGGCTTTGCGCAACTACCCTGGCTCATATCGCGTACCAGCTACATCAGCGGCACCACCAGCAATGCCATTATTCAGGCGCAGAATGGGCTGATTGCCAACACCCCAAACGTGTGGCCCGGCCCCGAAACCGACCTGTACACGAGTGATTCGCTTCGGCTCGATGGCCTGCATTTTGGAGGAAACAAGGGGCTAAGCCTGCTGGCTACCCTTTGGAATGAGCGGCTCTCCAACCCGTTTTTCGCTTCGGCAACTCCTTTTATTCCCGACTCGGTGGCCCTGCTCACCACAGGCTATATTCTGCCGCTCACCCGCCGTACGGGCGATACCCTCTCGGTCCCGTTCCTGCAAACGGCCCCCTTGCTGCCCGGTAACCAGTTTCGGCTCCAACTCGCCCGCGCGACCGATGAGCTGATCGTGGCCCAGTCGGAGCCGGTCACCGATCAAGATCCAATCCGGTGGATCATCCCCAACCGCTTAGGGCCGGGTACGTACCGGGTGCGGGTGCAAACCACCTCACCTATGCTGAATAGCCCCTGGAGCGAACCCTTCCAGATTGACCCAGCGGCTGCACCGACCCCTAATCCAGTTGCGTCGGCCCCATTCGTAACGGGTGGTCAGGCCGATCCTGCCATCGAGCGGATTGGGTATCGATACGACGCGCCAACCCACGGCTTTGAAGCGCTCATCTGGGCATCGGTGCCGGTTGAGATACAGATGCAACGACTCGATGGCGGCCCGTTTACCAATACGAACTGGGCAGTTGCCACGCCAACGAGTAACTTCCCCAGTTTTAATCAGTTCCGAAACTACCCGCCGGTAGCCTTAGGTGTGGGAGGTATTGAATGGGGGCGCTACCGGCTGTCGGTACGGCGGCAGGGCGACACAGGCGCGGGGGTATGGGTCGAAGGAACGTTTCTGGACAAACGGCATACGGTGTACATCGCCAACGAAGCAGCTCCAACGCCCAAATCACTACCCGACCGGGCCGATCTGGCTTTGCAAATGCATGTCGATAAGCGAGTTGCGCCCGTGGGTGGGCAACTCACCTACACCATTCAGGTTACCAACAACGGCCCTGACGATGCCACCCGCATTGGCCTGACCAACCGACTGCCCGACGCCCTGCAATTCGGCACCGGAACGGGATTGAGCGCAGCCAGTGGTGTCATTTCGACTACGTTGGCTGGGCTCGAACCGGGAGCTACCCAATCGCTCACGTTCAGCGCGGTTATTACGGCACCGGGCGTGTTCGACAACCGCGCCGAAATCACGGCCCTCGACCAAACCGACCCGAACAGTTTGCCCGGTTCGGGTACCGACGATGGTGAGAACGACATGGCCGGTACCGATGCCCGTACGCCCGACGGGGCGCTTACCCGCCGGGTTTCGCCCAATCCCAACGGGCGCGTGCTGCCAACGGTTGTTCCCAACCAGCCCCTCCCCGACTCTACCCGCACCGACCTCAGCCTCGCCACCGACCTGAGCCGTCGCGTTGCCCAACCCGGCGACACGCTTCAGCTACGGATTCGCGTAACCAACGCGGGTGGGCTATCGGCTTCGGCCGTTTCGGTGCAAACTACCCTTCCGGCAGGCTGGCAACTGCTGCCAACCACCGGAGCGAATCAATCGGGCGGGGTAGTGACGGTACCGCTAGGCCTGCTTGACCCCGGCCAAACCATCACACAGGTGCTTACCCTCCGTGCTGGAGCGGACAGAGGGCCATTTCAACTCAAAAGCGAGATAAGCGCGGCCACCGGCACCGACCTCGACTCTACGCCCGGCAATGGCAACCTGAACCGGGGCGAAGACGACGAGGCCGTAGTGGATGGGCGTATTCGGTAAGGTGTTTACCGTTCAAGCTTGAAATTCGGGTCGACGGCCGGGCGTTTAGGATTATTGGCTATGGCCCAGCCCGTTCGGTACATCCAGCGGGTTACGTTGGTCAGCTTCCGAATGTCGATCCGGTCGGGTTCGTCGTTGGCCGTGTGGTAATCCGGGTGCAGCAGGGTGGTGAAACAGATAGCCGGAATCCCCGCCCGCGCATACGGCAGGTGGTCGCTGCGGAAGTACCAGCCTTCGGGGTGATCGGGCCGATCCCAGAGCGTGTCGAGCTTAAAATTGGCCGTAGCGCGGTTGGCCGCCAGGGCAATATTGACCAGATCGGGCGAGTTGCGGTGGGGTACCTGCGAACCCAGCAGAGCGGCACTGTCGGGGGCATTCCGACCGATCATTTCCCCATTCAGGCAAGCCACAATACTGTTTTTAGGCACCGTTGGGTTATCCACAAAATACCGCGAGCCCAGCAGACCCCGCTCCTCGGCCCCGTGAAACACAATCAGCGCCGATCGCTTGCCGGGTTTCTTCACAAACGCCCGGCCAATAGCCATGGCAGCCGCGCAGCCCGTCGCGTTGTCGTCGGCCCCGTTGTATATGGAGTCGCCCTCGATAAACGGACGCCGGAGCCCATCGTGATCCTGATGCGTACTGAACAGCACGTACTCGTTTTTTAGCACCGGATCGGTGCCCGGTATTTTGGCCACAATATTGACCGACGGATAACTGAAACTTTCGACGTTGACGATGTTGGTAAACTGCGCGTCGGGTTGCTGCACCCAGGGCAGGGCTTTGGCCGGTAGCCAGATGGTGGGCGCCTGACTGAACACACGGGTATTGGGGCCACCGGGCAGGTCGTACCGACCGGCATCGTAAGCACCGCTCCACCGCTCAAAAATGGCCTGAGCGGGCGCATCCGACACAAACAAAACGGCCACTGCCCCGGCCTTGACCAGAGCCGCCGACCGCTGCTGCATGCTCGAAAACAGGAACCGACGGTAGCTCATATCGCCGGGCGGGTTGCCCGAAAACAGAATCGCGACGGCCTTGCCTTTCACGTCGACCTTCGCCAGTTCGTCGGGCGTACCCGTACCTACATATACCAGCGGAGCCACCACCGATGCAATGGCCGGTGCCAGCGCAATGGCGTCTTCGCCGTATTCGAGGGTACGGTTGCCAATGCTCAGGCGGCTGGTTTCGGAAATACGGGTGCGTTGAAGATGAAAAAACTGAAAGTACGTACCGTCGTCGCCTGCCGGTTGCAGGCCCATAGCCCGGAGCTGCTCGGCAATCCACATAGACGCCCGCAGTTCGTCGAGGGTACCGGCCCGGCGACCCCGGAAATGATCGCCCGAAAGTGCAAACAGGTCGCGTTTGATTTCGGCTTCTTTAATTGAGCCCACATTGTCGGGGCTATTGGGCAGAGGCTGGGCCGTACCGGTGAGCGTACAGCCCAGCCACAAAGCCACCAGAAAGTTAGAAATACGTTGTGCTATCATCCGTTGAACAACCGCGCGTATCCGGCTCATCAGCCCGGCGGTTGGTTCGCCTAAATTAGCACCGAGCCTTATCCGTTGGTCTGCGGATCGGCGATTTTCCCCGTAAATAACACCGTACCCGACGTTTTTTCGTGGATAACAAACACAAACGGACGGTCGCAGAGATACGAGGCTGGCATCGACGTGACCACGATTCCGATGGAGGTAACGGCGGCAGCTTCGGTACCTTTTTCATCGACGGCGATAAAGGTGTTCTGCTTCACAAAATCGGTTTTGAGGCCGCCCTCGCGCCGGATACCGCTAAGGTCAGCTGCGTTGGTGAACACGGTTGGCATACCCATTTTGGCCAGAATGTTGTTCAGCTGAATTTCGTAGTTCAGCGTAAACCGGGGCAACCCAATGTCGATAGTGCCCTCGGTCATGTCTTTCTGGAGGGCGGTCCACTCGGCACCGTTCAGGCTATTGATGAGGGCCTCGGCCGACGAGTTTTCGGCAGGCAGCAGCACCGTCATGACAAAGTTACCGTTGGCGTAAGGCAGTTCAAACGCCGTGTAAGCAGGCCGAAACACCCGACGCAGGCCGGTGTTGAGCCGCATCATTTTCACATTTTTGCTCCTCCCCGATGCCAGCCGGAAAGGCATATCCCCGGTTTGTTCGGTTTTGAACTCGGTTTTCCAGTCCCCCTTGAAGTACAGAGCGTTGAGCAAAAACATTACGTGGTCGGGTTTTACCTCGTCGATCACCTTCTGGATTTTACCGGCCGTTTGGTCGCTTACCCAGGTGTTGATGCGGTCTTTGGCTGTGGGGCTGGCAAAATCGAGGGCCGTTACTTCGGCCTTGAAGCTTTTCCGCAACACGTCCCCAAATGACGTTTCGACGGTAACCCCCTGCCGGTACCAGACCGAGTTGGCCAGGGTCAGTTTCACCTTCGGGTCTACACCGGGCAGGTTTTCGAGCAGGTTAGTGTACGTCTGATTCGCTTCGGACAGCGTTTGTGCGTCGAGTTTGAGCGTTTTCTGAATTTCGGTCGCGGTTTGGCCCTTGGCTCCGTTGAGCAACATTCCCAGCGCCATGTGCAGGCTCAGGGGCGACACAAACGAGTTGGCCTCTTTGCCATCCTGCACACTAACCTGTTTGAGCAGATCGAAAGCGAAGTCGGTGGTTTGGGCGGCAAATGGAGCCGACACCCGCAATGAACCGGCCGTACTACCGGGATCAGGCGTTTGGGGCGACGAGGTGCAGCCCACCGCCAAAGCAAGCGTAGTAGCCGCGGTGAGCAGGTATGTGCTTATACGTTCTGTTTTCATTGTTTTGCTGTTTAGATAAACCGGGAATCGTAGACCACCAACCGAACCATTTCACCTTAGAACCGAAAGATTCGCGTCGGCATGGATAGCCTTAAGACCCTTTTTGCTTTAAAAGGGTTGGGACACCCTCCTGTTTTTTCTGAAAACGGCCGCACCCACCGATTTGGCAAAACGAGATAGTCCTTTTTATTTCACGAACTTCATAAACCACAGGATTGATGAAATTATCACTATTGGCCCTCCTAAACGGCTTTTTGCTGTTTTCGATTTCGCTGACTGCCCAACAGCTGCCGATTTCGATTATTCCGCAGCCGGTATCGGTACAGGCCGGGGCAGGTACGTTTCGGCTCACCAATACCACCAGTATTCATTTCGGGCAGTTACCGGCACAGTACGCAGCCGATATGCTCGCCCAGAAACTGAGTACCCCTACCGGCTTCAAACTCCGGGCGGTTCCCGGCGACCGGGGCGGGATTCAACTGAAAATCAACGGCACCCCCGACCCAAAGCTCGGCTCTGAGGGGTACACCCTACAGGTAACGCCCAGGCAGGTGGTGATTGCGGCCAACCAACCCGCCGGTCTGTATTACGGGGTACAATCGTTTTTGCAACTGCTCCCGAAAGAGGTCAACGGCAGTAAGGTGGCCAACGTGGCCTGGACCGCGCCGGCTGTGAACATTACCGACTATCCGCGCTTTCCGTGGCGGGGCATTATGCTCGACGTGAGCCGCCATTTCTTCACCAAAGAGGAAGTAAAACGATACATCGATCAGTTGGCAGCCTTAAAATACAATACCTTCCACTGGCACCTGACCGACGACAACGGCTGGCGAATCGAGATTAAGTCGTTGCCCAAACTCACCGAAGTAGGTGCGTGGCGGGTGGCACGGTCGGGTAAGTTTGGGCAGCGCGAGGCCCCCAAACCCAACGAGCCGACAACCTACGGCGGTTTTTACACCCACGACGATATTCGGGAGGTAGTGCGCTATGCCGCCGACCGCCATGTGACCATCGTACCCGAAATAGACGTGCCCGGCCACAGCATGGCCGCATTGGCCGCCTACCCCGAACTGAGCTGCACCAAAGCGGCCGTCAGCGTAAACCCCGGCACGGCTTTCTCGGAGTGGTACGGCAACGGTACGTTTAAGATGCTCGTAGAAAATACGCTGAACCCGTCGGACGAGAAGGTGTACGAGTTTCTGGACAAGGTATTTACGGAAGTAGCTACGCTGTTTCCGAACCCGTATATCCACGTAGGGGGCGACGAATGCTACAAAGGATATTGGGCCGCCGACCCCGGCTGTCAGGCTCTGATGAAGAAGCTCAACATCCGACATGTCGAAGATTTACAGGGCTACTTCATGGAGCGGGTGGCCAAAATTGTGCAGTCGAAAGGCAAGAAAATGATCGGCTGGGATGAGATTCTGGAAGGGGGCGTCCCCTCCGATGCGGCCGTTATGAGCTGGCGGGGTATCAAAGGCGGTATCGAAGCGGCTCAGGCCGGCCACAACGTGGTGATGACCCCGACCACCTTTGCCTACCTCGACTATACCCAGGGCGACCCTACCATCGACCCGCCTATCTACGCATCGTTGCGGGCGCAGAAAAGCTACAGCTACGATCCCGTGCCGCCGGGCGTTGACCCCAAACGGATTCTGGGCGGGCAGGGTAACCTCTGGACGGAGCAAGTCCCGACGGTCCGGCACATGGAGTACATGACGTTCCCGCGGGCGTGGGCCTTGTCGGAGGTGTTCTGGTCGCCGGTAGAAGCCAAAAACTGGCCGAACTTTGTACAACGGATGGAAACCCACTTCGAACGGGCCGATGCCGCCAACATCAACTACGCCAAAGCGATTTACGACCCCATAATCCGCACGGTTCAGAAAGATGGTAAACTGATGCTCGAACTGGAAGGCGAAATTCCGGGTCTCGCTATTCACTATACCTTCGACGACACGATGCCCGACGAGCAATCGGCTAAGTACACGCAACCCGTTGCTGTACCCGATGGGCCCATCACATTGCGGGTGATTACGTACCGCAACGGACAGCCGATTGGGCACCTGATTACGCTCTCCCGCGACGCCCTGCTGCGCCGTCGATAGAAGTGGGGTTTCTGGTTTATCGTATTTAGTTTAGGGTTGTTCATCCTCAACCAGAGACCAGAAACGATAAACCAGAAACCCAAAACTATAAACCATAAACTCAAAACTCCCCTATGTCTCCCGAACAGAATTTTCAAGCCCTCAACCTTCAGTTACCGCCAGCCCCGGCTCCCAAGGGCGTTTATAAGCCCTCACTGATTGTGGGCAATATGATTTACGTATCGGGCCACGGTCCCTACAAGCCCGACGATACCTTGATGGTGGGGCGCGTCGGCTCCGAAGTGGATATGGAAGCCGGTATTGCAGCTGCTCAGCAAACGGGCCTCGCTATTCTGGCTACGCTCAAAGCAGCCCTGGGGAGCCTCGACCGCGTAAAGCGCGTGGTAAAAGTGCTGGGCATGGTCAACGCTGTAGAAACGTTCGGCGAGCACCCCAGGATAATCAACGGTTGCAGCGAGCTGTTTGCCAAAATTTGGGGCGAAGAAAACGGCGTTGGCGTGCGTAGTGCCGTCGGAATGGGTTCGTTGCCGGGCAATATATCGGTCGAAATTGAAGCCATGTTCGAATTGGCCGACTAACAGTTCATTTTGGGTTTAGCGTTTTGGGTAGCACTCACCGGCAACGCTAAACTCTTTTCTCATCCTCCTACGTTGTAGCCAATACATACGTTTTAGACCCAATTTGAATGACTCAACTCCGCGAACTTTCTTTTATCCTCGAAAAGATGGCCCCGTCGGCCTACCAGGAATCGTACGACAACTCGGGCCTGATTGTGGGCGACCCCAACGCCGAGGTAACCGGTGTGCTGGTTTCGCTCGATGCCACCGAAGCCGTTATCGACGAGGCCATCGCCAAAGGCTGCAACGTAGTAGTAGCCCACCATCCCATTGTGTTTAAGGGACTTAAGAAACTCACCGGCCGCACCTACGTGGAGCGTACCGTGATTAAGGCTATTAAAAACGATGTGGCCCTGTACGCTATTCATACCAACCTCGATAATGTGGTGGGCGGGGTCAACTTCATGATCGCCGAAAAACTGGGGCTTCAGAACGTTCGGATTCTGGCCCCCAAAAGTGGCGTACTGACCAAGTTAGTCGTTTTTGTCCCCGTCGATCATTCGCAAACCCTGCTCAACGCCCTGCACGATGCCGGGGCCGGGCAAATTGGCCTCTACGACCGCTGCTCATTCCGAACCGAAGGCACTGGTACATTTCGGCCGCTCGATGGGGCTAACCCCGCCATCGGGGCTGTGGGCGACGACGAGGCCGTGACCGAACACCGGGTAGAGGTGGTGTTTCCGAGCTACCTCGAATCGGCGGTAGTGGCGGCCATGAAACAGGCCCACCCGTACGAAGAAGTCGCCTACGACTTATACACGCTCAACAACGCCAATCAGACCGTAGGCTCGGGAGCCGTGGGCGACCTGCCCGCCCCCATGTACGCCCGCGAGTGGCTGCATTATCTGAAACATCAGATGGGCCTGTCGGTGATTCGGCACACGGCCCTGCTCGACCGGCCGGTGCGCCGGGTGGCCGTTTGCGGAGGATCGGGCGGCTTCCTGCTCAACGATGCCATACGGGCCGGTGCCGAGGTATTCGTAACGGCGGATTACAAGTACCACGAATTTTTCGATGCCGACAACCGGGTTACCATCTGCGATATAGGCCATTACGAGAGCGAAGTGTTCACGAAAGACCTGATTGGACAGCATTTGGAAAAAAATTTCTCTACCTTTGCGGTAATTTTATCGGAAACAGTCACCAATCCGGTGAGCTACTTTTTTTAATGAACAATGTGTAATGAGTAGCGAGTAATGAAATGAGTCATTTTCAAGGCTCAATTATCCCCTTCGCCCATTATCCGTTCTTCATTAATCATTTTATATTAACAACATGGAACTAACGATTGCGCAAAAGCTCGATGCTCTCCTCAAATTGCAATCTATTGACTCTCAACTCGATGAATTGGTAAAGATTCGGGGCAGCCTCCCCGAGGAAGTACGCGACCTGGAAGACGAGATCATCGGTTTTGAAACCCGCATCAGTAAGTTTCAGGACGAAGTCAAAACGCAGGACGACGAAATCGACCGCAACAAAACCGCTAAGAAAGATGCGGAGAAGCTGATTACCCGGTACAAGGAGCAGCAGATGAACGTGCGGAACAACCGCGAGTACGACGCCATTTCGAAGGAAATTGAACTTCAGTCGCTCGAAATTGAACTGGCCGACAAGCGCATCAACGAAGCTTCGTTCCGGATTCGGACTAAAGAAGAGGAAATTAAGGCTACGCAGGCCGCTTTGAACGAGCGGAAAGAAGACCTGCGCGTGAAAAAGCAGGAACTGGATCAGATTCTGGCCGAAAGTCAGGAAGAAGAAAAGACCCTGAAAGTAGAGCGCGACGAGCAGGCCCTGACTATCGAAGAGCGGTTGCTGAAGTCGTATGACCGGATTCGGGGCAACGCCCTCAACGGTCTGGCGGTAGTACCCGTTCGGCGGGGTGCCTGCGGTGGTTGCTACAACGTGGTGCCGCCCCAACGTCAGGCTGATATTAAAGACCGGAAGAAAATTATTGTGTGTGAACACTGCGGCCGTATTCTGGCCGACGTAGAAGGTGCCCCTGAGCCGGTAACACCCGGTCGCAGATAGTGGCAGCAAGCAGTAGGCAGCAGGCAGTAGGCAGCAGGCAATTATGGGGGCTGGTTCTCTCAATTGCTTCCTGCCTACTTCTTTTTTGCCCACTGCCCACTGCCTACTGCCAACCGCCCATGGGCTGGACACCCGGCCTCCAACGAGCATATACCGACCTGATTAAGTTACGCGTAGCCGACGCCCGCGCCCAGCTAGCCCGCGAAAACCCCAACAATGGCCTAACGATCTGGCTGGCCAATTACGCCGAAATGATTACTCTGCTCGTGTCAGACGACGAGTCGGGGTATGACCGCAAAAGTGACCTCCTGCAAACCCGACTCGAACGGCTGGAGACCCTCCCGGCCGAATCGCCCTGGGCGCGGATGCTACAGGCCGAGGTACGGCTGCATGGTGCGTTTGTGAAGCTCAAGTTTGGCCGCGAGGTGAGCGCCTGCTGGGATATTATCAAGGCATACAAGCTGCTGGCTGAGAACGCCCGGCTTCACCCCACGTTTTTACCCCAACTGAAAGCCCTCGGGGTGCTGCATATTCTGATTGGGTCGGTACCAGAAAACTATACCTGGGTCACCCGCCTGATTGGCCTACGGGGCAATGTGCAACAGGGATTAGCCGAGCTGGAACGAGCCCGGCAAGACCCGGTGTTCCGAACCGAGGTCGAGATGGTGACACTCCTGATTCGGTCGTACATCCTGCGCTTTAGCGATGCCGACGCCAAACAGCTGAGCACCCTTGTCGGGCAAAACCCAGACAACCTGCTACTGCACTTTTTTGGGGCCACCATTCAGATGAAAAACGGGCAAAGCGATAAAGCCCTCGCTTTCCTGGAGACCCGCCCGACGGGCAGCGCGTACCTACCCATGCCCATCATCGAGAATATTCTGGGCGATATTTATCTGCAAAAAGGCGACGAAACCGAGTCGATCCGGCATTACGAGCAGTTTCTGCGTCAGTACCGGGGCCAGAATTTCCTGAAAGACACGTACTACAAACTGTTTCTGGGGCATTGGCTGAGTGGCAACCGGGTTGTAGCCCTCCCCTACCTCCAGAAGGTCAGAGCGGTGGGTCGCACGGTGACCGAGTCAGACAAGGCCGCTCAGAAGTTTGCCGAAGCCCAGGGTAACCGGGGTCTTACCCCCGCGCAAAATGTACTGATGCAGGCCCGACTCGCTACCGATGGCGGCTTCACCGACCGCGCCCTTGCCGTGTTGGCCCCCTACACCGAAGGCCGCTTTTCGACCCTCGCCGACCGGGCCGAATACCAGTACCGGCTGGGCCGGATTTACCAGCGTCGAAACACGCCTGAGTTGTCGCTGGCTCCGTTTCGGCGCGCCATTACCCTCACCGACAGCGCCGGGGCGGGGTTATCGTTTGGGGCTACGGCTGCTCTGCAACTGGGCTACATCCACCAACAAAAAGGCCAGCGAATACTGGCCAGACAATTTTTCGAGAAAGCACTGAGCTATAAAAAACACGAATACAAAAACAGCATTGATAATAAAGCAAAGGCCGCGCTGAACCAGCTTTGAGAGGGTGCCTACTTAGTAAGCCGAGATGACATCTCTCCAAATGAGATATCATCTCGGCTTGTGCAATCACGCATTAGCTCATGGCCTTGGCCACTTCCAGCTCCTGCGGTTTTTTGGGCTGTACTTTTTTCCGGGTGAACCGGGCAATGAGCCGATCGACGACGAGGTACATGGCCGGCACCACGAGCAACGTCAGCAGGAGCGACGAGGTAAGACCACCGATGATGACCCACGCCATACCGTTTTTGGTTTCGGCACCGGCACCACTCGCCAACGCGATAGGCAACATACCCAAAATCATGGCTAAGGTGGTCATCAGAATCGGGCGTAGACGCTCTTTACCCGCTTCGAGCAAGGCGTGAATCACATCGTGCCCCTCGGCTTTGAGCTGATTGGCAAAGTCGACGATCAGAATGGCGTTTTTAGCCACCAGACCCAGCAACATAATCATACCCACAATCGAGAACACCGTCAGGCTCTCCATAGTCAGGGCCAGGGCGAGCAGGGCCCCAATGAGCGCTACCGGAATCGAGAATAAGACCACGAATGGGTACACCACGCTCTCGTACAGGGCCACCATGATGAAATACACCAGCAAAATGGCGATGCCGAGGGCCAAACCAAGGCTACCAAAGGCGTCGGACTGCTGCTGCAACTGACCAAGATACTGAATCGATACGCCTTCGGGCAGCTGCTCTTTGGCCATCAGATTCTGAATATCGGTACCCACCGTACCCACCGGACGACCCACGACCTGCGCATTGATCGTCACCGATGAAAGCCGGTCGATGCGCTCCAGCACGCTCTCGCCAACCTGCTCTTCCACGCGGGCAAACTGCGACAGCTCGAACATCTGCCCTTTGTTGTTCATAAACGTCAGGCGGCTGATGTCCTGCGGGTTGCTTCGGTCGAATCGGTCGAGGCTAACCAGAATATCGTACTCGTTGCCGTTTTGCTTGAACTTCGACTGATCGTTACCCCGGAACGCGTTTTGCAGCGCCATACCTACTTCGGCCGCGTTGATGCCTAACTGCGCCATTTTCTCGCGGTCGAGGTTTACGGTCACTTCGGGTTTCGGGTCTTTCACCGAGTACTTCACGTCCTGCGTGCCCGGCACGGCCTGCGTTACCTTTTTCACAATGGCAGCCGCCTTCCGAATATCGGCGAGGTTGGTCCCCTTCACGGCAATCTGGATAGGTGCCTGTTGCGCCCCCACAATACCCACGGGGCTTACCGTTACTTTAACGCCCGGAATCCGGCCCACTTCGTCTTTCAGAATCTGACCAAAGCCTTCGGTCGATACGGTCCGCTGCTTTTTATCTACCAGCTTCACGTTCAGGTCGGCCAGGTTACTGTTCGACGCCGTTGCCAGGCCGTTGCTGCTGTAGCCCACGTTGGTAAACACGTTGGTCACCTCAGGGTGCTTCATGATGATCTGCTCAGCCCGCTGCGCTACGGCATTGGTCTGGTAAATAGAGGCCGTTGGAGCCAGTTCAATCTGAACGTTCATCTCGCCCTGATCACTCTGCGGCATAAATGCCCCCCCGATAAACCCAGCCGGCACCAGCGCAATAGAACCCACCATCAGGGCAATAACCCCCAGAAATATCCATCGTTTGTGGCCCAGGGACCATTGCAGCACCACGCCATACCCCTCGGTCAGGCGGGTAATCATGTTTTCGAAACCAAGGTTCAACCGACCCCACAACGACTTCGGATTCAGCACCTCAATTTTACCGAACCGCGACGCCAGCAAGGGAGTCAGGGTAAACGACACGAGCAAGCTCATGAGCGTAGAGAACACCACCACCAGCGCAAACTCGCGCAGAATGTTACCAATCAAACCACCCGTCATGGCGAGCGGTACAAACACCACCACGTCGACAAGGGTAATGGCGAGGGCCGTAAAGCCGATTTCGCTCCGGCCATCCAGGGCCGCCTGCCGCTTGTCTTTACCCATTTCGAGGTGCCGGTTGATGTTTTCCAGGACCACAATCGAGTCATCGACCAGAATACCCACCACGAGCGAAAGCGCCATGAGGGTCATCAGGTTGAGCGAGAAGCCCATGATATACATGAGCGCAAACGTCGGAATCATGGACGAAGGCAAAGCCACCAGTACGAACATGGCCGACCGGAAACTGTGCAGGAACAGCAACATCACCACCGACACAATCAGGATAGCCAGCCCCATATCGAACACCACGGCATCGGCCGAAGCCAGCGTGTACACCGACTGATCGGACGCGATATTAAACTTCAGCTTCACGTTGTCGTACTGCTTTTCGAGCTGTTTGATACGCGCCTGCGTCAGTTGACTCACCGACACAGCGTTGGCGTCTGACTGCTTCTGAATCTGCAAACCAATCGACGGGCGGGCGTTGATGTGGTTAATGGCCGTCGGCTTGGTGGTGGCATCTACCACTTCGGCTACGTCTTTCAGCAACACCTCGCTGCCATTGGCCCGCCGGGCCACAATCAGGTTCCGCAGCCGGTTGGTGGTTTCGACCGACGCATCGAACCGAATCGAGTACTGCGACTCACGAGTTTCGATCTGACCGGCCGGGTAGCTGGTGTTGGCCGCGGCAATCGCCTGCGACACCTGCCCGATCGACATCCCGTAACCGCGTAGTTTCTCGCTGTTTACGTTGATCTGAATCTCACGCTCGTTACCCCCGATAATATTCACCTGCCCCACCCCCGACACGTTGGAGAGTTGTGGCTTAATATTTTTATCGATCAGGTCGTAGAGCGCCGTTGGGGGCATATCGGCCGTTACACCCATCCGCAACACCGGAATTTCGTCGGTCGAAAACTTATTCAGAATCGGCCGGTCGGCACCGTCGGGCAGGAGGTTCAGAATCTGCTCCACCTTACGTTGGGCGTCCTGTTGGGCGAGTGTAGTACTCACCCCATTTTTCAACTGCACCACCACAATGGATGCCCCCTCTTGTGAAGTTGAGGTCATCCGGTCGAGGCCTTCGAGCGACGACAGGGCGTCTTCGATACGTTTGGTCACGTTGGTTTCGACCTCGTCGGCCGAGGCACCCCGGTACACCGTGGCCACGCTGATCACGTTGGCCTCAAACTTGGGCAACAAATTATATGACAACTGCTGGTAGGCCAGCGCACCGAACAAAATCAGTACGATAAAGACCGTGGTGACCAACAGCGGCCGTTTGACAGCTATTTCGGATACAGACATGATTTCGCTTTATTTCGTGATTTGCACGGTCTTACCGTCGCTCAGGTTCAATTGACCGGTTGTGACTACCTGATCACCGGCTGATAGTCCACCGATCACCTCGATTGAATCGCCAAACTCGCGGCCTACTTTGATTTTCCGTTGCCGGGCTACTCCGCCCTCAATCACGTACACGTACGGATTCTTGATGCTCTCGACCAGGGCGATACGCGGAATTTGCAGGGCTTTCTGGTTCGACTGCTGCGAGAAATCAACGTTGACAAACGTACCCGCTTTCAGGCCACCCGCGCTGCTGAGAGTAATCTCAACGGGGTAGTTGTGCTCTTCGGTGCCCTGCGGAGCGATATACGAAATCTGACCGCTGAACGTCCGACCCGGAAATACATCAGCCGAAATCCGTACCGACTGCCCTTTGCGGAGCCCGTACACGTCGCTTTCGTTGACCAGCACGTTCACCTTCAGCCGCGACACATCGAGTACCGTACCCAGCACCGTACCCGGCGAAATGTACTCGCCCGGCTCAATGTCCTTTTTCACCACCTGCCCGCTGATGGGGGCTTTCACGTTGGCGTCCTGAATCTGCTTCCGAATCTGCTCGGCCTGATTCAAGGCATTCTGGTAGTTGTACCGGGTTTCATTTACCTGAATTTCGGTAGTGGCGTTGCCCGCCAGCAGGGTGTTGTACCGGTCGACGTCTTTTTTCAGTTTGTCGATGGTGAGCTGGGTCGACTGGAGCGACAGTTCTTTCAGCTTGTTGTCGAGTTGCACGAGCATTTGCCCCTGCCGAATCTGGCTCCCCAGATTGAAGTTGACCGCTTCGACTTTACCGGCGGTTGTGGCTGTAATATTGGCCTCCCGAAACGGAATCAGGTTACCAGTTTTGATTAACTGCTGGCTCACCGTGCCCTCTTCGACCGAGGCCACCGTAACCGGAATAGCCACGTTGGTAGCTACGACGGGCGCTTTCTGCTCGTCGATTTTCTTTTTGTTGGAGGCCAGCCGGAAGCCGATCAAAGCGACGATAGCCAAGGCACTCATGATGACGATTAAAGGTGTCTTTTTCATGACATTCGGTTGTATTCCGGTTGATTAAAGCCCGCTGTAGAAAGTCAGGAGCGTACCCTGCGACTGTTCGAGGTCGAGCCGGGCCTGATAAAAATTAATGAGTGAATTGATGTAGTTCGACTGTGCCTGCCGGTAGCTATTGTCGGCATTGAGCAGGTCGGTCAGCGATTTGGTGCCCTGCCGGTATTGCAGGGTAGTTACGTTGTACACCTGCTGGGCCAGCTGCACGTTGCGGTCGTCGTTTTGCGCGCTCACCTGCGCCCGCTGCAATTGCGACTGAGCATTGTTGAACTGCAACTGAAACGAAGCCGTGTTGAGCCGCTGCCGTTCTTCCTGCGTCAGCACGGTCAGTTTGGACTGTTGCACCTGTGCATCGCGTTGTAGACCGTCGAAAATCGGGACGTTCAGCCGAAGGCCAATGCTCCCGAAGCCCGTCATGTTTTTAAACGCCCCACCGAAGTCGTTGGCAAACGCCAGGGTACCATAACTGGCCGTTGCGCTCAGCGTAGGCAGGTATCCCGCCCGGTTACGCTCCAACTGAATCCGCTGGAGGGCCAGGTTGGCTTCGCCCTGCTGGTAACTGGCCAGATTGCGAGGGTCAAAAACGGCGGGCTGCACCGTTGGCAGCTGACTCGCCACGAGCGAATCGGCCAGCGTAATGGTTTGCTCCTGCGTCATACCCATCTGAAACTTGAGCCGGTTCAGGGCCAGATTCAGGTCGTTTTCGGCCAGAGCCAACTGCGACCGGGTGTTGTTGTAATTCACCTCGGTATTGGTGTAGTCGATAGGCTGAATCACGCCATTATCGCGTTGCAGCTTCAGGATATTCAACACCTGCTGCGTGCGTTCGAGGTTGTCTTTCAGTAGCTTAATCTGCTGCTGCACCACAAACACCTGATAGTAATTGCTGGCAATGTTGTAGATGATCTCCTCGCGGGTCTGACGCGAATTAATGTCGGCCAGTTGTTGGTTAGGCTTGGCAGCTTTCAGGCCCAGCAGCAGTGACTTATCGTAGATGGCCTGCGACGCCTGTGCCACCAGGTTGGTCTGGTATTTCTGTCCAAAAGCCACCCGAACCGGCTCCGGCCCAAACACCCCGGCCGGGATGATGGAGGTTTGCAACTTAATGTTATTCGTAAACGTGCCAGCCCCGCTCACCTGTGGCAGGTATAAACCCAGAGCCTGCCGGGCCTGCTGGTTGGCCGTTTCAACCTGATACTGCGCAATGCGGGTCGTTCCGAAATTCTTCAGTCCATAGTCAATACAATCCTTTAGCCGGAAAGAGGTACCCGTTACGGCCGGTTGGGCTGTAGTCGGTTGGGGCGACTCTGATTGAGCCCATCCACTGAACGGTAGCAGCGCTAATAAGCTCAGTGCAATTTTTTGTTTCATAAGTCAAAAAACGTTGAGGTGTCTACTGTAGACATATCAACTATTTAGTGAAAAAATTTATTGGTCGAATAATGAAATGATTTTACGAAGGGTAGCCTGAAACGTGTCCAACTCCTCGGTGGTGAGTTGTTCGGTCAGGCGCTTGTTGATCTCACCGGCGGTCTCAATCGCTTTGTCGACGACCAGCTTACCGGCGGGCGTCAGTTGAATCAGGTTTTTCCGACGGTCGGCACTATCGGCTACAATCCGAAGGTAACCATCCCGCTCCAGCGTGCGTAGGGAGCGTTGCACACCTGATTTATCTTTTTGGAGTGCGTTGGCAATCTCCTGTTGTGAAAGCAAATCGGCATCGGCAAAGTAAATAATGAGCAGAATGGGTAGCTGCTCCATTTGCAAGGCAAAGCCCATACGGCTCAACTCCCGATTGGTTTGCCGAACAATCAGATGGCCGGCCTGACTGATCATGAAGATGGACAGGTGGCCCATTTTGCTCGCAAAATTCGCCTTCAATTCTTTATCTCGATCTAAAACCATGGTGCAAAAATAATATCAGTTGATATATTAACTAATTACTCAACTAAAAAATTCACAATTTGTTGCCATTTGGATGCGCTCGTCCCACCAATGGTTATCAGGCTGGATGAACGGTCGGAGAAGGCCGGTACTTCAATACTGCCAACAATGCATTTACTTTGCCGTTAAAGAGCAAGGGGCGTGACCTTTTTAAACGGAGTAACGTCTTTTTTACCAACATTCAATTTTTACCGATGCTGTATCCGCTTACGTTCGAGACGATTTTCAAGGACAAAATCTGGGGTGGTCAAAAAATTAAAACAATCCTCGGCAAAGACTTCACTACCGAGTCGGCGGGTGCCCTACCCAATTGTGGTGAAACCTGGGAGGTGTCGGGAGTTGCGGGCAATGTGTCGGTGGTGAAAGACGGGCAGTTGGCGGGTAAAAACCTGGCCGAACTGATTGGCGAGTATAAAGCCGATTTGGTGGGGCAGCACGTGTACGAGCAGTTTGGCGATACGTTTCCGCTGCTGGTGAAATTCATCGACGCCAACGACGACCTTTCGATTCAGGTTCACCCGAATGATCAGCTGGCTAAAGAACGGCACAATTCGTTCGGCAAAACCGAGATGTGGTATATTCTTCAGGCCGACGAAGGGGCTACGCTTAACTCCGGCTTCAACCGCACCGTGAGCCGCGACGAGTACCTCAAAGCCGTGGAGGAAAACACCCTGATGGATATTCTGAACATCGAACCCGCCAAACCGGGCGATGTATTTTTTCTACCAGCGGGCCGGGTACACTACATCGGCAAAGGGTTGTTGCTCGCCGAAATTCAGCAGACTTCCGACATCACGTACCGCATTTACGACTTCGACCGCACCGATGATAAAGGCCAAAAGCGCGAACTCCATACCGAGCAGGCCGTCGACGCAATTGACTACCAATTCCACGATACGTACAAAACAGAATACGAGAAAGCCCTGAACCACAGCGTAAATGCGGTTACCTGCCCGTATTTTGTGACCAACGTACTTCATTTTGACAGGGAAGTCCTGCACGATTTCAGCCATCTGGATTCATTCGTAATTCTGGTCTGCGTGGGCGGGGGCGTTACCATTCAGTCGGGGAGCGACCATGAGATAACGCTCAAAATGGGCCAATGCGCGCTCATTCCGGCATCGGTTAAGTCGGTAACACTCATCCCCGACGGGGAGATGACGCTACTCGAATCGTACGTTCCGGGCGTATAATAAGCTAAACAGGAGAAGAGCAGGTGGCCATGCTTTAGACAGCATGAACCGTACACTTGCTCTCTCTCTGTGTATCACGGCCTTAACCCTTATCCAGCGGGTAAGCGCCCAACGCCTGACCAGCCAACTCGAAACCTACGATCTCGCTACCGGGCAACGTAGCATCGTACACCGGGACACCGTCCGGTTCGAAGCCCCCAATTGGACCAACGATGGGCGGTTTCTGATTATCAATCAGGGAGGCAAACTATACCGGGTGATACTAAAAACAGGTCAGAAAGAAGTGATCAACACCGATTTTGCCACGGCCTGCAACAACGACCACGGGCTTACCCCCGACGGTAAAACCCTCATCATCAGCCACAACGACAAACGGGTAACCGCGGGCGCTAATTCGCGGGTGTTCACACTGCCAGCGTCGGGCGGAGTACCCCGGCTCATTACCGAGCAGGCTCCCTCCTATTGGCACGGAGTATCTCCCGATGGCAAAACCCTCGCGTACGTGGGCGAGCGAACCGGAGCCGATGGTAAACGCGACTACGACATTTATACCATGCCCATTACGGGCGGTACCACCGAAACCCGCCTGACTACCGCACCCGGCCTCGATGATGGGCCCGATTATTCGCCCGATGGCCGATACATCTATTTCAATTCAATCCGGTCGGGTCGGATGCAAATCTGGCGCATGAACGCCGACGGCAGCGCACCCACCCAACTCACCAACGACGGGTACGCCAACTGGTTTCCGCACCCTTCGCCCAATGGCCGGTACATCGTATTTATCAGCTATGTTGAGGATCAGGGTTCGGCTCACCCGGCCGACAAGGATGTGATGCTCCGGCTTATGGATTTGCAATCAGGAACCCTCCGCGAATTAGCCCGGTTTCGTGGTGGACAAGGAACCATCAACGTACCCAGTTGGTCGCCCGACAGCCGGAAATTCGCGTTTGTGAGTTATTAGAAGCAAGGAGAAGGAAAAAAGGAAAAGGGAGAAAGGGTGCATGATCGAAGCGATCCCTTTCTCCCTTTTCCTTTCGTCTCTTATTCCTTTTTATTGCACCGTTCTGAAAAACTCGAACGTACCCAAAGCATAGGTGCTGATGGCCGTTACGTCGGTATGGTTGGCACCTTCAATGGGAATTCTCGACACGGTAGCCCCGCGCTTCTGCATCGCATCGAAGGCATTCTGCGTATTGAAAAAGGGGACAAGTTGGTCGTTGGTGCCGTGGTAGAGCTGCACCGGTACCGAGGGCTTCCAGTCGAACACATCGTTGTCGGCCACAGCCCGCACAAAAGCAGCATCGGAACCGCTATTGACCGACTGCTTGAACGTATCCGTGAAAATCTGGCTCAGGCTGGCATTCAGGTTCACGTTTTGCCCCTGACTCACAATTTGACTTGCATACGGCTCCTTGAAATAATACGACATCGGGCGGTTTAGGCCGTAGATGCGGTCGTAGGTGAGCAGTACCCATATATACAGCGAGGTGTAATCATTACGGCTGGTAGTAGCCGTATTCACCACATACTTCATAAACGAAGTTTTGTCGTAGGCCCCCGCCCCCACGCTCGATGCTTTCAGGTTAAACTCCCCTTTCGCTTCTTCGTCGAGGTATTTGTGCAGCGACATGGTTGCGTACCCCCCCTCCGAATAGCCGGTTATGTAGAGCCGCTTGTCCCAGTTGGTTTTGTTCTGAGCCAGAAACTCCCGGCTGGCGCGCAGCATATCGGCCGAGGCCCGGGCCAAACCCGCCCGATGCTCATACGTGTGCGGCAGCGAGCGCGAGGCCCCGTAGCCAATGTAATCGGGCAGGGCCACAATGTAGCCCGACGAGCCAAACAGAGAGCCGAAGAGGTAGGTATCGCTGTTGGGGCCGTTGTACGAAGGCGCGTCGCTATCCGACCGAATGGTGCCGTGTTGCATACTTACCATGGCCAACGGTCCGCTCACCTTCGGAATAACCAGAGCCCCCGAGGCCTGAATCTCGGAGCCGTCGGTATTGCGGGTTTTGTAGGTGAGTTTATACACCGTAATCGAGTTTTTCAGATACTGACCCACCAACACCGGAGCCAGATTACCAAACAGAGCCGTGTAGCGGCTACCCAGCTGGGCCGTTGTGTATTCCCCAACCGCCGTAGCACTCACCAGTACCGATGGCTGGGGTTCGGGGGTTACTACCTCTTCGGTGGGCGCGGTGCGGCAACCACTGGGACCCAGTAAAACCAGTCCTGATAACAATGTCATCATCAGGACGCTCAAAAACGTCTTTGTTGTAAACAGCATGAAGGAAAATTGAGGGGGAAGAAAAGCCGTAATCGGCTATAAACATAACAATTCGGGCGGATAAATCGTTTCGGGCCGACCCTTAACCCCTTGTGGGTAAACCACGTAGAATCGATTCCACAATTATGAGGAAAGCCTATTCCCTTTCCAGCCGACTTTGGGGCAAAGCCTATTAGTCTTTAAAATAAATAGACAAAGTATATTCAATTGAATTACAGCATATTATACACCAAAAATAGCAACTACTTATTAACTAGGCACCCAACTGGTACAACTTTTGGCCCCTGTTTACCAAAACATCCCACAGGATTATGAACTGGAATAAAGGAGTATCCAAGAAACAGATGGCCACAGTAGCCATCGCATTCACGTTACTATCAGGCGATGTCCTGACAAGCTGTAAATCGGCTAAACGCAATACGAACAAGACCCAGCGGGGTGCCGCCATCGGTGCAGCGGGTGGTGCTGCAGTCGGCGGAATCATCGGGCGCCGGTCGGGCAATACCGTGATGGGGGCTATTCTGGGTGCCACCGTGGGTGGTGCCGCTGGGGCCGTGATTGGCCGACGCATGGACAAAGCTGCCGAAGAGATGCAACGCGACCTGCCCAACGCCAAGGTTGAGCGCGTCGGGGAGGGCATCAAAATTACGTTCGGGTCTGATATTCTGTTTGATGTGGGCAAATATGACCTGAAGCCCCAGACACGGAAGGACCTGGCTGATTTTGCGCAAACCCTTCAGAAGTATCAGGACACCGACATTCTGGTTGAAGGTCACGCCGACGCCACCGGTTCCGACGAGTTGAATTTGCGGCTATCGCGCCAACGGGCCGATGCCGTTGCTGACTACCTGAAGGCACAGGGCGTGAAAGCTGGCCGAATGGATGAAAAAGGCTACGGCGAATCGCAACCGGTAGCCGATAACGATACCGAAGCCGGTCGGCAGAAAAACCGCCGGGTCGACATCGCGGTGTTTGCGAACGACAAGATGAAGCGGGATGCCAAAAACGGCAACCTCGACTAACAATGTATAATGAACAATGTAAAATGCGCAGTTAAATAGCTGATTATCAGAAAATAACTCAATTATTCATTGCTCATTTTACATTGTTCACTATACATTCAACACGCACAGATTATGGCAACGGTAAAAAAAGGCGACCGAGTCGAATGGAAGTACGGTAAAGGAACGGGCGAAGGCACCGTTACCGAAGTGCATACGTCAGACGTAAGCAAAACCGTGCAGGGTAAGACGATTAAACGTAAGGGGTCGGCCGAAGAGCCCGCGCTGGTGATAACGCAGGACAAAAAAACCAGGGTCGTTAAATCGGCAAGTGAGGTTACGAAGAAGTGAACCGTTTGATAAGAAGAGATGGCCACAACAACCGACACGCAGGATCAGAAAGCCGTAAAAAAAGAGTTCGATGAGCTCGTAAATATGACGGCTACCCAGCTGAAAAAATGGCTCGGCCCCGACGAGTCAAAGTCGGTTGGTCAGAAACAAAACGGTGACACTGAATCAACTGGCCATAAATCAGGTGAGCGCATTGTGTCGTTACTGGGTAAGAAAGCTGCCGAGTACACCGATGACGATTACGCCCACATGCGGAAGGTGATCAGCTATATCAAACGGCATTCGGCACAGGAGCCAAAAGAAAGCCGGGAGAGTAACTGGGAATATTCGCTCAAAAACTGGGGGCACGATCCAAACAAAAGGTGACTTTTTCTGATTTAAGTAGATACGCGAATGCAATCGCCTTTGTCGATTTGCAAAGTAGATTACCAACAACTCAACATTATGAACGTTAAACAGACCCGGGGCGAAATCCTCGACGCACTAAACACGTTATTGACCCGCAGCCACGACGCTGAAGAAGGGTATCAGGAAGCTGCCGAAAACACGAAGGATTCTGAGCTGAAAAGTCTTTTTCTGGCTCAATCACGGCAGCGGGCCGAGTACGCTATGGAACTCGACCGGGAGATCCGGACACTGGGTGGCGAGCCCGACAAGAACACGAGTATTCTGTCGGATTTGCACCGGGCCTGGATCAACATCAAATCAGCTTTCGCAAGTGATAATGATAAAGCAACCGTGCAGGAATGTCAGCGGGGCGACAAAGAAGCGCTCGATGACTACAACAACGTGTTGCAGCAAACCGACTTGGCCGCCAGCACCCGAGAGTTGCTGTTGCGGCAAAAACAGAGCATCGAATCGGCCCACGCGTCGATGGCTCGACTGGCCTTGGTAGTGTAGTGAATGGTGGGATTGGAAAGCCTGCTTCCTCTGGAGGCAGGTTTTCTTGTTTATAGGGGTGTCAAGCGAATGCCTGGGTAGTCTTGGTTGTATACCCTGCCTGCTTACGAACCACAAAGGCGAAGCTATTGCCCGGCGTTGTAGTGGTTGTGAAGCCGAATACATCCCGAATTTTCGGACGACGGAAGCACGGAGGGGTTGAATACAATTTAGTCATTTCGATACGAAGGTTGGAACGGAAACGTGCTGTATAGACGATTTGTTTTGATGAGGTAACAAGCCGGGTGGTTAATTCTGAGCGAAATACGCCATGACCAGCAGGGTCAGCAGGGCGATCAGACGAAACCAGGACTCAGTAGCAAAGTTAGACGTGCGCATGGGGGTAAAAGCCTGTAGACTATTGACACTACAAAGTTGTGACATGTCTGTTAAAGCGCACTTAAACACTAGTTAAATCATAGTTAAAAGGGACAAAAAAAGAGCCTCCCCACCCGGTTTACGGGTGGGGAGGCTTAGTTCATAACGTTGAGTAAATCAGAAAGCGGGGGTTAGCCCTGCTTAATCAATCTTTAGCGACTCACGAGTCGAGTTAATACCTGACTCTGTTTGGTCGGCCAATTGGTCGACGGTGTCGTTATATTGGCTTTTAGCACGCTGCTTGTCGTACTCATTCTGAGCCTGCGACTTGTACTCGTTAAGTTGCTGCTTGGCCTTATCGGTGTATTCAGAAACCTGCGTTTTAGCCTGCTCGTAGCCCTGTTTCACCTGCTCAACGCCTTTGTTCCATTGATCTTTCAGATCGCCCGAACGTTTGTTGGCTTCTTCTTTGAGTTTGTCACGGGTTTCTTTACCGCTACGTGGGGCTGTCAGCAAGCCGATAGCTACTCCAGTCAATACACCTGTCAGAAAATCGCGTGTGCTACGCATGATCGTTGTTTGTTTTTAGGTTGATAATCGGTTAACGTTTTGCCCGGCGCTCAGCCCGGCCGAGGGCGTCTTTTGTGCGCGACGCTGAGGTCTCTACAAAATCATTGTATTGCCCCTTAATGGTCTCGATGCCCTCCTGCAGTTGATCCTGCAAGTCTTTAAAGAATGAATCTGCGTCGTTCGAAATACGCTTACGTGTTGCATTGCCCTTATCGGGGGCCATCAGCACGCCAAGCACTACGCCAGCCGCAAGTCCAATCAGAATTCCTGGTAATGCTTTCATGGTTCGTCGAGTCGGTTGTGTATCGTCTTCCGACATCCTACCTTTTAGAAAAAAGCGTACCAGACAAGTACCCCAGACATAATATACTCTTTATCAGAAAATTATAACTATACCGACAGATTGATGGGGACCAAACGTGGGAATGATTTTCTACACTTCTTCGACTTTATTCCTCATAATTTCCCGGCCGACTATTGCCCTTCAAATTACCGCTGAGTAGGTACACCATGCGTTCAGGCGACTTTTGAGGGGCAACCCCAACAGACGAACACATCTGTTAGTTATCTGGCCATGAACTTCGCCGAATCACTATTCCTGGGCTACGGCCTTTTTGTCGGTATTGCCTCGTTCCTCAACCTTATCCGGCTCGACTACTGGTGGATTCGGATGTGGGACTTCCCCCATTTTCAGCTCATGGTGCTGGCCGCAGTGGGGCTGGTAGCCTGGCTCATTTTTCAGAATGACTGGACATGGCCACAGTTGCTCGTACCGACGCTCCTGACGGCGGCTCTGGCGTACCAGGGCTGGCTCATTTACCCGTACACGTTTCTGCACCGGGTGCAGGTGCCGCGTCAGAAACGAAAATCGCCCGAAATCGAAGCCAACGGCATTCGGCTTCTGATCGCCAACGTGTTTATGGACAATACACAATGCCCCGATGTGTGCCGGCTCATCAGCAAACATAAGCCCGACATTGTGCTGATTCTGGAAGGCAACGAAACCTGGCGGCAGGCGTTGAGCGGTATTGAACCTGATTACCCCTACCGGCAGCTCATTCCGCTGGAGAATACGTACGGCATGTTGTTTTATTCGCGGTTGCCCATGCGCGCTACACAGGTTCGGTTTCAGATTCAGGACGACATCCCGTCGATCTACACCCAGCTTCAACTGCCGTCGGGCAAATGGATTCACTTTTACGGGGTACACCCGATGCCGCCCAGCCCAACCGAGCATTACCGCTCCACCGAGCGCGATGCCGAACTACTGCTGGTAGGCCGGGAAGCACGCAGCCTGAAGGGACCGATCATTGTGGCTGGCGACCTTAACGACGTAGCCTGGTCGCACACAACCCGGCTCTTTGGGCGGGTGAGTGGCCTGCTCGACCCGCGCATTGGGCGGGGCCTGTTCAGCACGTTTCATGCGAAGTACTTCTTTCTGCGGTGGCCCCTCGACCACGTGTTTGTGTCGCACCACTTTACGGTCAACAGTTTGCGCCGGATGCCCAACTGCGGCTCCGACCACTTCCCGATTCTGGTAGCGCTTACCTACGCCCCCGACCCACAACGTATAGACGAGGTACCTGAGCCTGAGGGCAACGATCTGGAAGAAGCTAAAGAGAAAATAACGGAGGCTTTGTCGGCCAACCAATCCGATACGGATGCTGGCAAACCGGTTTAAACAAAAAATTCCTGCACTCAAATTGGCGCAGGAATTCCGTACCCACCGTAACTTGTACTTAACCTAAATTGGCTCGCTGCTGTGTCGAGACAGCGAAAATGTCTTTGTTATTTTTTCATTGTTTGCCTACCAAACTGGTGCGACGGGCAGGCAAACATTCGTTGAGGCAAAAGTTGAGTAAATCAGAGCAGCATAGGGGCCGAAGCCCGTGGCTGTGTCTCGCTTCGGTTAAGTTTATAGAAAAAGTTATGCCAGAAAATGATAACCTTTGTGGTTAGTAGATTAAGAGCCGCTTATTAGTTGAAAATGAGCGGTAAAAAACAAAAAAGCAGCTTTTGTAGACAAAAGCGGTCAGTATGAAAACCGTAGAATAATCTCTACAGTTGTAGAATATAGTGTAGAGATTTCACGCACTCGGTCAGGTTAAGTTATTTAGCGAAATAGACAAACAAACTTCGCAGAAACTTATTAAATAGCTCATACTGTGGTTTTTGAACGTCAAAAAACCACCCCGGTAGCTTCGCCTGATGAGTTAGGCATCAATTTAGAATAGTTCATTACCGAACTTTGAATTGTTTGCATCGTGATACGAGCAATAGGAACCAACACGGGTCAGCAAGTACGCCCCACCGTGAAATATGATATGACAACTATAAAACGAGTCTTGATCGTTGACGATGAAGCTGATATATGCTTATTGCTATCAGGTTTGTTACGACGGTTGGGATATCAACCCACCTGTGCCCACTTTCTGGAGGAAGGTCGTCGGTGTTTGCGTTCGCAACAGTTCGACGCCGTATTTCTCGATTTAAACCTGCCCGATGGGTTAGGCTTTGATCTGCTCCCAACCATCAAAACCACCCACAATGAGACCAAGGTGATCATGATTAGTGCCTTCGATGGCAACGCCGAGCGATCAAGGGCCACTGAACAAGGAGCCGACTATTTTATCGGCAAACCATTCACCCGCAAATCGGTTGAACAGGCCCTGCAAGCTATTTCGGAATAAGTTATCTTTGTATAGGCTGCATCTGCATCACCCGATTTCATAAAACGCGTGTTCGTGGGTAGTCGTGTCGATACACGACGCTCTTTCGTTTTGCCCTGCCAACACCTTTTGTTTTCATTGACACTACCGCCCATGGAACGTATTCTCATAGTTGACGATAATAACGATATCTGCCTGCTGCTCGAACGGTTTCTGTCGAAGCAGGGCTACAAAACGGCTTCTTCCCAGCGGGGTGAAGACGGACTGGCCCTGATTCGCAAAGATGCCTTCGAACTGGTTATCTGTGATTTTAAGCTTCCGGATATCGACGGCCTCGAAATGCTGCGCCGGATCAAAGTCATCAGCCCATCAACGGCGGTTATCATCATAACCGGGTACTCCGACGTTCGGATTGCGGTACAGGCTCTCAAATACGGTGCTTTCGATTACGTAACCAAGCCGCTCTACCCCGACGAAATTCTGTACACCATTAAGAGTGCGCTCGACCGGCGTCAGCAAACCCTAACCAGCCCTGCCGGAGCCACTTCTGAAACCGAAACTGCCCCAGCCTCAACCCCCGCCAAAGGGACGTCGGGCCGGGGTACCAAATCGGCCACAATGGCGCCTGATGGCAAACGCTTCATTTTTGGAAAGAGCCGGGCCGCCGAACAGCTTCAGAAACACATTGAGCTGATTGCCCCCACCAACATGTCGGTGATTATCACGGGCGAAACCGGGACGGGGAAAGAATTTGTGGCCAACGCCATTCACCTACGCAGCAAGCGGGCCGAAAAACCGTTTGTGGCCATCGACTGCGGGGCGCTCTCAAAAGACCTGGCCGGCAGTGAACTGTTTGGCCACGTGAAAGGGGCCTTTACGGGTGCCCTCTCCGACAAAGCGGGTAGTTTCGAGTACGCCAACGGCGGCACGCTGTTTCTCGACGAGATTGGCAACCTGTCGTACGACAATCAGATTAAACTGCTGCGGGTACTTCAGGAGCGTAAGATTCGGCGCATCGGGAGCAACCAGGATATTCCGGTTGATGTTCGGATTGTGTGCGCAACCAACGAAGACCTGCGCGACGCTGTGCGGCAGGGCCGTTTCCGCGAGGACATCTACCACCGGATCGATGAGTTTCGGATTGAGCTGACCCCTCTGCGCGAACGCCGTACCGACATCATGATTTTTGCCGAGCATTTTCTCCAACTGGCCAATCAACAGTTAGAGAAAGAAGTGCAGGGTTTTGAGGACGAAGCCAAAGAAAAGCTCCGCGACTACTACTGGCACGGCAACCTCCGCGAACTGCAGAACGTGGTGAAACGGGCGGTACTCCTCACGCAGGGCGATTATGTGCAGGTTGAGGCCCTCCCCCACGAGATTGTCCACCCGACGTACTTCCACCCCGAAGATCAAAGCGTAGCGGCTGGCGTTCAGGTGTACCCCGACGTGATTCGGGCCGGGGCAACGGTAATTGCGCAACCAGCCAGCAACCTGAAGTCGGTATCGGAAAATGCCGAGCGGGCCGCCATCCTGAAAGTCCTCGAAAAAACAGGCTACAATAAAACCAAAGCCGCTGAGGTACTCAACATTGACCGCAAAACACTTTACAACAAACTCAAAGCGTACGACATACACTTGTAAGAGTTTACAGTTTACAGTTTACAGTTTACAGTTTAGAGTTTAGGGTTATGGCGGTCGAGACGCGATACCTGGCATCTCTCTCCTGGATACCAATACAAATCGGGGTCGGTAGCTGTGTGCTACCGACCCCGATCCTTTTGTAAGCTTATCAGACTGGAATTCTGTTAGTTAACACTGAAACCAACTGAGATCATCCCGACGCCGTTTTTGGCGTTACCCAGTACTGTTCGGGCGGCTGCCGAGTTGGCAATATTTTGCAGACCCTGCCCGTAACGCAACCCAATCAGGGCTTTGCCCAAAAATACGTTCAGACCACCGGCTACACCGTAATCGAACTTATTGAAAGCGTCCCGGTTGAGAGCCAGAGTGCTGTTGCCCAGGTCGCCAGTAGAGCTTACGTTTGAGTTCACGAGGTACGCAGCATACGGGCCTGCCTGCAATTCAACAGCATTGCCCAGTTTGAAGGTTGCCAGTACGGGCAGTTCGGCATAATTGAGCCGGAACGTATTGCGGCCCTGTAAATTAAACCCGCCTGCATTGAGGTTATAATTGGCCGAAGCCCCCTTAGCTGAGTATAGCAACTCAGGCTGAATGGCAAAAAACTCACCCGCCGGAATCTGGGCATATACCCCGCCGTGAAAGCCATACCGCTCTTTACGGTCGTTGGCATTGGCGTTTTCAAAGGAAATAGAACTGGCGTTGAAACCGCCTTTGATACCCGCCCGAACTCGGTTTTGTGCAGTAGCGTCGGTAGGTTGAAACAAGAAGGCTCCGAGACCCATGAGACCTAAAGCCAACCATGATTTGCGTGTAGTTTTCATAACGTGTAATGGTTAGTTGACAATGCCGACTAAGGCATTATTGCTCAGGTATAGGGTCAATTTCGTGCCAGAGTTGATTGCCGAACGTCATAAATACGTTTGGAAACTGATTATGACCCTGTTTACTTGCATATTAACTGGTCGATTGACGCACACGAACGAGTGGTTTACTCCCATGAACTGCGTATTCGTCTCCCCAAATCGGGGAATTAATCAACCAACCCACCGTTCTTAACTATTACCAGAATGAACCCTGCCAATCAGATGCACGCCTTGTTTGGACTGGACGAAACCAAGAATCAACCCCAGGTCGAACTACTGCATAATCTGCTTAATAATTCGCCCAACGGGATTGAGATTTACAAACCCCTGCGCGACACAGCCGGGGTCGTGTACGACTTTCTGGTGATAAGTATGAACCCGGTAGCCCGGCAACTGTCGGGGTATCCGGCCGACGGACTCTCGGGATATACCCTACTCAGGCGATTCCCACAAGCCAAACAAACCGGGCTGTTTGACCGATGCGTGCAGCTGATCGGCACGAGTGAGCCATTCGAGTACGAACATTACGAGCCCGAACGCCGATCGTGGTATGCTTATTCGGCGAGTGTGTGGCAGGATGGGCTGGTTCTGAACTTCAGCGACATTACCCCCCGCAAAGAAGCCGAAATCCGGCACCGCGAACTGGTCGATACGCTCAATAGTGTGCTCGACGGCTCTATCAACAGCATCATGACCTTCCGGGCCATGCGTAACGCCGAGGGCCATATTGAAGATTTCGAGATTCTGACCGCCAATCAGGCCGCCGAAGTGTACCTGAATATGCCCGAATCGACCATGATTGGGCAGCGTTTGCTTCATCTCTTCCCCGAAAACCTGTCGATGGGCCTGTTCGACATGTACGTAAAGGCCATGGAAACCGGGCAACCGCAGCGAATGCAGGCCTTGTACAACGGCGACGAACAACCGCTCTGGCTTGAGGAGTCGGCTCGCCGGCTGGGCGAAGAGACCCTGCTGGTGACGTTCATGGACATTACCGAGTCGCGGCTGGCGCTCGAAACCGTACAGCAGCAGGCCAACTGGCTCCGGGTGGTGCTCAATGGGTCGATTAGTTGCCTGGTTTCGCTCGAAGCGGTGTATGATACCGGGCACCAACTGGTCGACTTCCGGTTTGCGGTGGTGAACCGGGCCGCCGAACGGTTTCTGGAAACTACCGAAGCCGAGTTGATCGGTAAAAGTCTGCTCAAGTGCTGTCCCTGGCATATCGACACGGGCCTCTTTGATCTGTACAAAAGGAGTTTGCACGAACAGAAAGAACACCGGCAGGAGGTGTACATGAATCAGGATGGTTTTGAACGCTGGCTCGACGTGTCGGTTTCGCCGTCGGGCAGTAACCGGCTGGTGATAGCGTTTATGAACATCACCGACGTTCGGAAGGCGCAGCACGCACTCATGGGCGAGTCTATTTTGTTCAAGGCCCTTTCTAACAACGTACCCGAAACGGGTGTGCTCGTTTGCGATCACACACTCCGGATCCTGTACGCCAACGGCGACCTACCGCCCGCTTTTCGGGTGAGCGGCAATGGGGCTCTTACCAACCAGCCTTTTGTCGAAATGGTAGTGCCGGAGTTTAGGGAGAAGGGTTTGGCCAACTTTACCGAAGCCCTCTCGGGCCGCAGCCAACGGATGGAAGAACAGGTGGGCGACCAGATTTACGAGGTCTTTTTCGCCCCGGTTCACAACGATGCCGGCCAAACCGTGATGGCCATGCTCACGTTTCGGAACGTAACCCAAAACCGGCTGTTTCAGCGGCAGCTGGAGGAGTCGGTCAACGAGCTGAAACGGTCGAACGCCAATCTGGAGCAGTTTGCTTACGTAGCCTCGCACGATTTGCAGGAGCCGCTGCGTAAGGTGCAATCCTTTGGCGATGTGCTGGCCGATCAATACCGCGAGGCCCTGGGCGAAACTGGCTACGATCTGGTACAGCGAATGCAACTGGCAGCCCGGCGCATGTCGGCTCTGATTCACGATTTGCTGACCTACTCCCGACTTTCGGCCCAAACCGCCCCGTTTAAACCCGCCAACCTGAATCAGATTGTGGCCGAGGTGATCGACGATCTGGAGGCCAATATCCGCGAAAAAAGCGCCCACATCCACGTGGGGTCGCTGCCGGTGGTAAAGGGCGATGCCAGTCAGTTTCGGCAACTGTTTCAGAACCTGCTCTCCAACGCGCTCAAGTTCACGCGAGCGGGTGTGCAGCCTATGATCAACATCTCGGCCAACCTGCACATGGACCCCTCCGACGAGCGCCGGCTGGTGGTCGAGGTGGTTGTTACCGACAACGGAATCGGGTTCGAACAGCAGCACGCCGAACGGATTTTTCAGGTTTTTGGGCGTTTGCACGGCCGCAGCGAGTATAGTGGCACCGGAATCGGCCTTGCCATCGTACAAAAGATTGCTCAGAACCACGGGGGTGAGATTGTGGCCGAGGGTTATCCAAATAAAGGCGCCACTTTTAAACTCTTATTACCTATCAATTAAGTAGTTTTACATTACAATTGGATTAGTTGCTACTAACTTTCCGGTCATGACCAATACCCAGCGTACCTCCATGCTAATATTAATTGCGGATGATGATGCCGACGACCGCATGTTTCTGGAGCAGGCTTTACGACAAAATGGCTATACACACGAAGTTAGATCTGTTGAGAATGGGGAAGAACTACTCGATTATCTGAATGGGCGGGGCGCCTACACGACTCAGTCGGCCCCGCGCCCTACGCTACTGATTCTGGATCTGAACATGCCCCGCATGAACGGCTTTCAGGCCCTGGGCCTTATCAAGGAAAACCCCAATCTGCGCCGGTTACCGGTGGTGGTCATGTCGACCTCCTCGGCCGACGAAGATGTGGTGCGCTCATACAATCTGGGCGTCAACTCCTTTGTAATCAAGCCTTTTAATTACAACCGGCTGGTTGAGGTTATCGCTGCATTGAAGGCCTATTGGCTCGAAACGGTTCGCCTGCCTCAGTAAACCAAAGGCCTCCTTTGCTATCCATATTAACCATGATTTCTCAGGAAAAAATTACGTTTGACGTAGCCCCGGCTAAACAAGACAAAATCAGGGTTCTGCTGGTGGAAGACGATGAAGACGATTACGTACTGACGCGTACACTGGTTTCGTCGCGGGAAAACGCCAACATCCGACTCGAGTGGATCGACAATTACGATTCGGCACTGAAAGCCATTCAGCGCAACGAATTTGATGTGTACCTGATCGACTACCGGCTCGGCGAGAACACCGGTATCGACCTGATTCAGGAGGCATTCCGGCTGGGTAGTCAGGCCCCCATGATTCTGCTGACGGGGCAGGACGATCTGTCGGTCGATAACTCGGCCCTCGAACTGGGCGCGGCCGATTATCTGGTCAAGGGGCGCATCGACGCGCAGGTACTGGGCCGGAGTATCCGGTACGCCCTGCGGCAGGCCGAAACGCTGGCCGAACTGGCTAAAAACGAGAACAAGTACCGGGCTTTGTTTGAACGGTCGATGGACGCCATTTTCGTGATGGATAGCAACCTGATCTTTCAGGATGCCAACCCCTCCGTCGAACAACTGCTGGGCTACACCCGCGACGACCTGAAGTACATGAACGTGGCCCGGCTTTTTACCAATATCGACGCCCTGCGCGAGATTCGGTTCAACGTGCGGGAGCACAACCAGCTAAAAGACTACGAAACCACACTCATCAGCAAAGCGGGCCGCAAGCGTACCTGTCTGGTGTCGATCTGGGCCGTCGACGATAATCAGGGGCAACCCAACTGGTACCAGGGCATTATTCGCGATGTGACCGAGCAAAAGCGGGCACAGCAAGACCTGATCGTGGCCGAGAAGCTGTCGATGACCGGCAAAATTGCCCGAAGCATTGCGCACGAGGTTCGGAACCCCCTCACGAACCTCAGTCTGGCCCTCGAACAGCTCAAGGAAGAACTTCCGGCCGACGACGACAGCACGCAGGTGTTCACCGACATCATTCAGCGCAACGTGGAGCGCATTGGGCAGTTGATTACCGAGATGCTCAACTCCTCAAAACCGCGCGAACTTGACCGGAAGCCGCAGAATCTGACCGATATTGTGCGCGACACACTGCACCTGGTTTCGGACCGGCTCAAGCTCAAATCCATGCAGTTGCAAACCAACTATTGTGCAGGCCCCTGCATTGCCCTGCTCGACAGTGAGCAGATCAAAACGGCCCTGCTCAACATCTTTATCAACGCCGTGGAAGCTATGGAGCCCGGCAAGGGGATTCTGACCGTGAGCACGTCCTGCTCCGATGATGACCGTGTGATTGTGGAAGTGAAAGACAACGGCAGTGGTATTTCGGAAGAAAACCGCAAGCGGCTTTTCGACCCGTTCTTCACGGGGAAGAGCAGCGGTATGGGCCTCGGTCTGACCACCACGCAGAATATCGTAAACAGCCACAAAGGCAGCATCGAGGTCGACTCGAAAGAGGGGTTCGGTACCACGTTCCGAATCAACTTTCCGCTTTCGGTTTAGTAATCTGTTTCCGAACTCAATACAGACCCGGCCCAGTGCCGGGTTTTTTATTGGGGAATCCAGGACGTCGATGGGTAATAAACTCCACACTCACCCCACTTTTTTTCTACAGCCTGCACCGTTTAATGGATACAGTCCCGAAAAAACATAATCACTTGAAGCACTCAGAATCATACATTAGACTTGATTCTGAACTGCTTACAAAACAGGTGTTACTTTGAACCGGCTGGTCCGTCCATATTGGCACCAAAATTTCTATACCCATAGCGTAAATGAATACGAAGATGATGTGGAGCGATACTCATTTCCCGGCAGCGATGCGCTCGCTTAACCCCAGCACTCGGGCGAAAGCAATTGAGATTGCCAACCGGTTGGTAGCTCAGGGCGACATGACAAAGCAACAGGCGATCACTGTGAGCATCAGCGAAGCACGCCGGATGGCTCGGTTGAGCTATTCGGGTTCCGACGCTACGGGCCTGTATTCATCTCATTCTCGTTGATTTTAAACCTTTTACGCTCTACCGTTATGAACTGGAAGAAGAACATTTACGATTCCCTGACCGGATGTGCAGCCCTTTGCGACGAAACCGCCACGAACGCGTCGCGCCAGGCCGATATTGAAAACTGGTATCGTTACATCTTCCTTAATCTGGACTGTGCTGACCTCTGCCGTCAGGTAGCGATGCTATACGTTCGGGGCTCTGAAAACACCCGACTACTGGCCAAAACCTGTATTGAGGTGTGCGAAAAGTGCGCTGAGGAGGCTGCTAATTTCAACACCCCCGAAACGCAACAGGTGTATGCCATGTGCCAGCAGACCATTCGGAGCTGCGTAAACATTCTGGACATGTCGCATCAGCAGACGCTCGATTCAACCAACCCAGGCACGACACCGTCGTCGCTGTTCTACGGAATCGACCTGCGCGAAACCCTGTACAACTAAGCATAAACGACAACGACTAATACCTCACCAACAAAGCCGTTCCGATTTACTCCGGGGCGGCTTTTTCGTTGGTATATGGCCTACCGCAATCAGGCCGTACCTACCCAATCGGGCGTTGGCTCGTTTTTTCAAACCCCGGTCCCACTCCGGCTGTTTCAGCCATACAAACCAAAACGTTATGGAAACACAACCCCAGCACAACAAAGACCTGGAAAAGGTTAAAGACCTGATTGAAGATATTCGGATTGCCATGATGACCACCGTCGACGATGCGGGGCATCTGGTGAGCCGCCCGATGTCTGTCATGCAGATGGATGCCAACGGCACGCTCTGGTTTTTCACCAAAAAAAGCTCGCCCAAGGTAGATCAGATCGAAAACCACGAGCAGCAGGTTAATCTGAGCTTCGCCGATGTGTCGGATGCTTCGTACGTGTCGATCAGTGGTACGGCTCACGAGGTAGACGACCGGGCGAAAATTGAAGAACTATGGTCGCCAGCAGCCAAACCCTGGTTCCCCGATGGTAAGGACGATCCGCAACTGACCCTCCTGAAAGTGGATACGCACCTGGCCGAGTATTGGGACTCCACATCGAGCCGGATGGTTCGTTTCCTGGAGATGGCCCGCGCGGCCGTCACCGGCGACACGTACAAAGAGGGCGAGAACCGGAAGGTATTCAATTAAAGGGCGAAAGAGTGAAAGAGTGAATGAGCGAGCGATCAGGCAGCACTCTTTCACTCTTTTACTCTTTGACTCTTTCACTCTTTGACCATGATCGTAACCACTACCAACACAGGCTGGCGGGTAATTCATCAGCAGGCGCACGGGCTTCTGGCGATGCAGCTTGCCCTGCGATGGAAACCCCAAAACCGCCCGGCCCGATGGCACGAAACTCTGGCCGCTCTGCTTGAGCACGACGATGGTCAGGATGCCTGGGAGGGCCGTAATCACCTGACCGATGCCGGGGCTCCCCTCGATTTTCACGAGCTGGAGTACTCCGTGGAGCAGATGAAAAACATGATTCGGATTGGGCTGGAAAAGAGCCGCTGGAACGCCCTGATGCTCTCTATGCACACCACGTTTCTGTATACCGAAAAACGGGGCGAAGACGGGGCCTTAGATGAATTTCTGGACCAGCAGAAAACCAACCAGACCAAGTGGCGCAAAACCTACGGGGCCACCGTAGCCGAAGCCCGGTATGCCTACGATTTTCTGCAATGGTGCGATGCACTCTCGCTCGTACTGTGCCAGGACCTGCTTCAGATCGAAGAACGTCGGCTCGAAGTGAGCAAAGGCCCCGACAAGATTCCCTACTTCATTTACCAGCGCACCGACGGCTCGGTGGGGCTCGATCCGTGGCCCTTTGCCACGGGTGAGTTTACAGTCCACATTGAATCGTACCAGCTCACGCAACTCGCCTTTACCGACGATGCCGAGCTGTATAACGCCCTCAACGACGCCGACGTAGCAGAACTGAGCTGGACTTTCAGGGAGTGAAGTGGGCACAAAATGACCACCCCCTGCCCCCTCCTTGAACTAAGGAGGGGGTTGTAAAAACGTCACTCTTGACTAAAAAAGGAGCCAAGAAGGCGCTCTGATTACTAGGTCTCCCCCTCGCTCCTTAAATTAACGTGAGTTATGGACAATACGTACGGCAAAACCCTTGTCCTACAAGTAGTTGCTGACGCATAGGCCTTCGACAGGCTCAGGCTGACTGTAGACTTGATAGCGGCCTGTCAGTCTGAGCCTGTCGAAGGCCTATGCGTCAGCAGTTTTCAGCAATTCACGTTAAATTAAGGAGGGAGTAAAAAATCAACCTTGCATTAAAAAGGAGATGCAAAAAGACTCTCCACCTGTCAGATAAGCCACCCCCTCCTTAGTTCAAGGAGGGGGAAGGGGGGTGGTCGAAGGGATTCAAAAAAAACGAATACCATTACACCACTTTCAACAGTACCGATGAGCGCCCCGGAATCATAAAGGGCGTTTTAACGCTCACTTTATGGCCTTCGGGATTGACCGTCTGATCGGCCGAGTTGACCACAACAGCCCACTGATGCCCACGACCGGGCTTGGGGAGGTGAAACGGTAACTCTTCCCAGTACGCGTTGAGCACCCACAGCAGATGGTCGGGCTCAACGGCAGAGCCATCTTCCTCCTGATCCGTTACGGCATCGCCATTGATGTACAGGCCTACACAACGCGTATCGCCATTGGCCCAGTCTTCGTCGGTGAACGGATGGCCGTCCGGGCGGACCCACGTAATCTGCTCGCCATCGTAGAACTTCCGCCGACGCAGCAGGGGCATCTGCCCGCGCAGGGCCGTCAGGCGGCTCGTAAAATCGAACAGGGCCTGCTGGTCTTCGGTCCAGTTCCAGTTCATCCAGCTCAGTTCGTTGTCCTGATTATAGACGTTATTGTTACCGTTCTGGGTGCGACCGCACTCGTCGCCCATCACGATCATCGGCGTTCCCTGACTGAGCAGCAGCGTAGCCAGGAAGTTGCGTTTCTGCCGCTCACGAAGCTGGTTGATTTCGGGGTCGTCAGTGGGTCCTTCGGCACCGTGGTTCCAGCTTTCGTTGTCATTGGCACCGTCGCGGTTATCTTCGCCGTTGGCTTCGTTGTGCTTCTCATTGTAACTCACCAGATCGTTGAGCGTAAAGCCGTCGTGTGCTGTAATGAGGTTTACGCTGTTGACGGGTGAACGGCCATCGTTGGCGTACAAATCGGGGCTACCCAACAGGCGCGAGGCCAGTTCGGGCACCTGATGCGCGTCGCCTTTCCAGAATTTACGGACACAGTCGCGGTATTTGCCGTTCCACTCGGCCCAGCTTACCGGAAACTGCCCCACGTGGTACGAACCAATGTCCCAGGGCTCGGCAATGAGTTTTACCTGCGCCAGAATGGGGTCTTGCGCTACGGTGTCCAGAAACGACGACACCCGGCCCGCTTCGGCTTCGTCGCGGATGAGAGCCGATGCCAGGTCGAACCGGAACCCATCTACGTGCATCTCCGTCACCCAGTAGCGGAGGCTGTCCATCACTAATTGCAGGGTGCGGGGATGCGTCAGGTCGACGGTATTGCCGGTACCGGTAAAGTCGTTGAAATAGATTGGATTCTCTTCTACCTGCCGGTAGTAAGCCCGATTGTCGATGCCCTTCATCGAAAGCGTCGGGCCCATTTGGTTACCCTCGGCCGTATGGTTGTACACCACGTCGAGAATCACCTCGATACCCGCTTTGTGCAGGGCTTTCACCATCTCCTTAAACTCGGTCACCTGCCCGCCCATCATGCCCGATGCCGAGTACGTGTTTTGCGGGGCAAAAAAGCCGATGGAATTGTAGCCCCAGTAGCTCTCGTCCGTAAACTGATGCACCGGCAGAAGCTCCACGGCAGTTACGCCCAGTTTTTTGAGGTAATCGATGCTTTCGGGGGCGGCCATACCGGCGTAGGTGCCGCGAATTTCTTCGGGGATGGTCGGGTGCTGATGGGTGAACCCTTTCACGTGGACCTCGTAAATAATCGACCGGGCCATCGGAACGTCGGGGGCCGTATCGCCTTCCCAGTCAAAGGTCGAGTCGACCACGATGCTTTTAGGCATATGGGGGCCGCTGTCTTCGGTGTCCATCACGAGCACGCGCTCTTCGCCTTCTTCTTTGTAGTCGTACCCCAGAAACGAGTCGTCGTGCACCACAGGCGCATGAATCGCCTTGGCGTACGGGTCGAGCAGAAGTTTGTAGGGGTTGAAATAATGGCCGGCTTCGGGGTCATACGGCCCATCCACCCGATAGCCATACAACTGACCGGGCTGAATATCGTTGACGTAAATATGCCAGATCAACTCCGTACGCTCCGTGACGGGGATACTCACCAGCTCGCGGCCGGGGTCCTGCGGATCGTACAAACAGAGGTAAACGGCCGTGGCATTGCCACTGAAAAGAGCGAAGTTGGTGCCTTCGGCGTCGGGGGTAGCGCCCAGCGGATAGGGTTTGCCGGGGCGGGTGGTGTAGTCGTTGGGGGAAACCGGTGCCGACGGGTTAGCCGCCGACGAGCCGTCGGTTGGTAATTCTGTATTTTTCATAACGTGTAGTGTAAAATAGCTTTACACCCATTATAAACCGGGTGTCGACGGCGAATGTTTACGGAAAGGAATCCAGCCGGTTGTTCATTAACTTGCCACCCGATGCTTGACCAGGCACGACGACTACTCGGCCCTTAGATATGAAGATTTGCAAGGTTGTTATCGAGAATTACCAACAGTTCAAACACCTCGAACTTGATTTTACGCACCCCGAGACCGGCGAGCCGCTGGAGCAAATCTGCTTTATCGGCAGCAACGGCACCGGCAAATCGACTTTGCTGGATATATTAACCTTTGGATTCTCAAGAGAGACTACGCTAAACCAGAAGCTCCTTCTGTTAACAATAGAACTTGACTATGAAAATAGACGGTATAAGTTCGGCCGTACATTAGGAAAGAGCTTTTTTAGAGCTAACAATACATGGGATAATCAACTTTTGACAACTCCCTTTCCTACTCCTATCAGAACTCCACATACTGTACTACCAGATGTTGAGAGCGGATTGGGTGAGATTTTCTGTCAAACCCCTCTTAACGGAAACTCTTTAGTGGTAAAAGTTGAGGCAGAGTCCGACGTCAACAGCTATAAACAGACAACCGATGTACCTTCTGGCAGGCTAAATGACGTGATTAACACTCCTCAAACAAGTAGAGTTGGGCTTGAACTCGTCAATCAATCAAACGTGGCTACATTCTGGAAGAATTTAATCTTCCACACAGCCCAACGCGAGCGAGAGCGCAACGAATTTGAAAATCAGCCTGAGAACCTGAACAAAACCAAGCGGCAACTGATTGATGAGTTCGATTCGGCAAACCCCAAAATTCTGGACCGGTTGGCCCATATCTGGAACCGGATTCTGGAGAAAGCAGGCCTGGAGTTCGACGTAGATAATGCTAAGCTACCCGTTCAGCTCACGGATAATCTGTATGCCTACATCAAGCTGAAAGCTACGGGCGAGCGAATCAATTACAACCAACTTAGTACCGGTATTCGCAACTTCATTTTCCGGATTGGACATATTTATTCACTCTATTTCAACCGGGAGATTGAAAACGGCTTTCTGTTTGTCGACGAGCCCGAAAACAGCTTGTTTCCTGACTTCCTGCTCGATCTGCTGGACATCTACAAAGAAGTAACCACCGACAAAAACGGCCACCGGAACACGCAGATGTTCTTTGCCACCCACAACCCCATTGTGGCCGCACAGTTTCAGCCCTACGAACGCGTGATTCTCGAATGGGCCGACGACGGCTTCGTAACGGCCCGGCGGGGTACAGCCCCCATTGGCGACGACCCCAACGATGTGTTGATCAAGGATTTTGAGATTAGCAGCCTGATGCCTACGGCGGGCGTCGAAATGTGGGAGAAGTACCTCAACTTAAAACGTCAATTACGACAAACCGCCGACGAAGACCAAAAAGAAGCCCTCGTTACTCAAGTGCTCCAAATCGGACAGGAGTATAATTTCCCCCGCGACCAGCCCAAGCCGTAACCATGAAGTTTTTGCCGAAAAATCCACAGTCGGCCATCCTCTCAGATGGCTTAGTTTATTCGAACGATTCAGCTAAAAACCAGCAACTCAGGCAGCGGCTTTTGGCCGAGCAGAAACAATTTTGCGCCTATACGGAAAAATACATTACGGACACCGAGAGTGCTGAAATTGAACACTTTGATTCCACCAGAAAGTGGCACGACGATTATTTCAACTATTACGCGGCTATCCGAAAAGCGAACCTATCAAAGCTTCGGAAAGACAAACAATTTGCTGGTGCTTCTTTCTTCCAGAGCCTGTTTTTTCATAATCGGGTCGAACTGGAAAACCGTGTTGAATACATCGACAACGACTACAGCCCGGTCGATAAGGCCGATACGGAGGCCCAGCAACTGATAGACTATCTTTCGATAAATGACGAATGGCTTTACTCGGAACGGGCCAATCATATTGACCTGCTCCGCCAAACCTTCGCCGACGCCCAGTACTCAAAAGAACAGCAAAAAGCGTATTTGCTTCGGCACCGAAAGATGTTAAGCTTCATCACCGCTATCGAAAAAGAATTCAATCTGGATTTGTCGGAGGTTTACCAATGAAAAACGTGTGCTATGAAAAGTAGCTGACGCGTAGGTTCGCTTCGGCGTTCAGATTCGACAGGCTCAGCCTGACTGGGTACTCTCAAGTTTGTGGTCAGGCTGAGCTTGTCGAAGCCCCGCGCGTCAGCTACTAACTATCAAACAATCAGTTACGACGAGCCGTATCCTTAATTCACATTATTTTACGAGTTTACCACCTCACCCCCGTTCACATGGATGGTTTGGCCGGTAATGTAACTGGCATCTTCCGAAGCCAGAAACACGTAAGCCGGAGCCAATTCGGCGGGCTGACCCACCCGGCCAAGCGGCACATCCTGCCCAAACTTCGCCACCTCTTCGGGGGTCTTGGTTGAGACAATGAGCGGAGTCCAGATAGGGCCCGGCGCTACCTGATTCACGCGGATGCCGCGGTCGGCCAGATTCTGCGACAACGACCGCGTAAACGAAGTAACAGCCCCCTTGGTCGATGAATAATCGATGAGCGATTCGCTGCCCCGGTACGACACCACCGACGAGGTGTTGATGATGCAATCGTGGGCCGCCATGTGAGGCAGTACGTTTTTCGTAAGCCGGAACATGGCCAGAATATTGATCTCGAACGTATCTTTCATCTGCTCGTCGGAGATGTTCGTAAACTCCTGCTGCTCCACGTGATTAGCGGCATTGTTCACCAGAATATTCACCCGCTTGTAGGTGCTCACCACCTTACCCACGGCCTCCCGGATAAACGAGATACTCCGCAAATCGCCGGGCAGCAACAGGCACCGACGCCCTTCGGCTTCGACCAGCCGTTTGGTTTCCTGGGCGTCCTGCTCCTCGCGGGGGTGGTACATGATGGCCAGATCGGCCCCTTCGCGGGCGTAGTGCACCGATACGGCCCGCCCAATACCTGAGTCGCCCCCGGTAATGAGCGCGATCTTGTTTTCTAACTTACCCGCCCCTTCATAGCCTTCCCGAATGTAAATCGGGCGCGGGTCCATTTGGTGTTCCAAACCCGGCTGTGCATCCTGGTGCTGGGGTTTGGTTTCTAGTTTCATGTCTTCCATAACGTCTTGTATCAAACTGATTCGTTAGCCATTGATGATGGTGCCACCGTTGGGATGGATTACTTCGCCCGTCACGTACGACGAATCGTCGGAGGCCAGGTACACGTATGCCGGGGCCACCTCGCAGGGCTGACCGGGGCGTTTCATGGGCACATCTTTACCAAACATGGCCACCTTCTGCTTATCGAACGACGACGGAATGAGCGGAGTCCAGATGGGGCCGGGAGCCACTCCGTTGACCCGTATCTTTTTCGACGCCAGGTTGCCCGCCAACGCCCGCGTAAAGGCCATAATTGCCCCTTTGGTCGATGAGTAATCGATCAGGTCGGCACGACCCTGATACGCCGTAATTGACGTGGTGTTGATGATGGCGTCGCCCTCGTTCAGGTGGGGCAAGGCTGCCCGTGTGACCCGAAAAAACGAGTAAATGTTGGTTTCGTAGGTTTTGAGCAGGTCTTCGTCGCGGATTTGCTCGAAGTGGTCGTGGGGGTACTGAATCCCGGCATTGTTGACCAGAATATTCAGTTGGCCGTACTCGCGGACGGTATCCTCAACCACCTGCCGGCAGAAGTCCGGATTGGTCAGGTCGCCCGAAAGCAGGAGGCAATCCTGTCCTTCGGCCTCCACAAGGTCTTTGGTGTGTTGGGCATCCTGCTGCTCGCGGGGCGTGTACACAATGGCCACATCGGCCCCTTCGCGGGCAAAGTGAATAGCCACGGCCCGGCCAATGCCCGAGTCGCCCCCTGTGATGAGGGCCACTTTATTTTTAAGCTTGTTGGCCCCCCGGTAATTGTACCGAATGTACTTCGGTTCGGGGGTCATTTGCCCTTCAATGCCCGGCTGCGGGTCCTGATGCTGGGGCGGAATCTGATTCTCCATAACGTTGAAAGCTTGAAACGAACGATCTCAAGCTTCCAACGCTGTGGTTTTGGGGTTGTTCAGATAAATCTACTGAACGAATGGAGAAAAGGTTTATCTGAGTACCACCCCCTGCCCCCCCTCCTGAAAAAACAGGAGGGGGAAACTTACCAGACTGGCAGTACCACTACAGGGGACATTTCGAGGAGATAAAGCTCACTTTTACCCCCGCCAGCAAGCCGTAGATAAAATCTCATCAGTCAGACAGTGCTACCACATGCTCTTTTTTCATGACTCAAGGCTGGCGTTATCGTGTCGACAGTTTTCTAACGTGTAACTGTAAAACAAACCTCTCGTGAGTCAAGGCTGGCATTATCGTGTCCCCCTCCTGTTTTTCAGGAGGGGGTTAGGGGGTGGTTAATTACAGTAAAGCAACTTCCTAAAACTCTACCATAAACCCAATAGTCGGGGTTACGAATGGGTTGTTGTTGGGCAACACCTCCGGGATACCATTGCTGCCGTTGGCGCGTAGGGGTGCTCCGTCGGTAGTCAGGTAGCCCGAACCATCGAGGGCGCGGCTCAGCACAAAGTCGGGCAGGCCGGGCGTGGGCAGCACAAAGGCGTTCTGCACATCGAGGAACAGATCGAGCGTCGTCCGGCGGAAGTTCCACTTTTTGTCGAGCCGAAAATCGAACTGATTCAGGGGGCTCAGTCGCAGGGTGTTCAGCTTCGAGTAGTCGGGAATTCCCTGCCCCAATGCCAGGAAGTTAGCCTGCGAAGCCGGAATATCGAACGGCGTGTAGGGCGCCCCACCCGCAAACCGGTATTTCAGGCCCATTTCCCAGCCGCGTTTGAACTTACGCCCGAGCAAGCCCGAAAACAAGTGCCGGTTGTCCCAGGCCGAGGGTACCAGCACACCATTGGCTCCCGAAAACAGGCTCCGCACGTAGGTGTACGAGGCCACCACAAACAGGTTCTTGACCAATTTCTGCTGAAAAAATACCTCCACCCCGTAGGCCTGTCCTTTGCCGGTGCTCGTGACGGCCTCATTCCCAATCGCGTTGAAGTCGGCCCCGAGATTAGCCAGCGAGATACCATTCCGTACCGACACCGGGTAGTTGCTGTATTGTTTGAAGAAACCCTCGACCGTGAACCGGCGCGTGGGGTTGGGCAAAAACTCGATACCCGCCACGTAATGGTTTGAGGCAATGTAGCGGTTGTCGCGGTTGACAAACTGCCCCTGCGCGTCGCGGTAGCCCAGCACCGTGTAAATCGGCATTTTGAAATAGCGACCCACCGACGCATTCAGGTTCCACTGCTCGTTGAGAGCATAACTCAACGCCAGTCGGGGCGACAGCGTCTGCAGCGGATTCATGCCTGTGGTCGTAAACGTGTTCATGTCAGTGCGCAAGCCCGCCGAAACACCCAGTCGGTTGTTCAGCACGTTGCGGTTTACCTGCACAAACGCCCCGAAGCGGCCCAGATCCAGACTCGTGTTCGACCGGATGCGAACTTCGGGCGACACCAGCTGCCCCGACGGGTCGAACACGGCATTCCGAATCTTGCCCGCAATGTCGTTGGTAAACTGTGCGTACTGCGCCGATACCCCGTACGAGTACCGCCAGCCCGCTACCGACTTGTTTACGTCGATTCGGAGCTTGTTTTCGATCTCCCGCGACCGCAACCGAAACGCCCGCGCCGACTCGTCGTTTTGCCGGGCATCCTCAAACCGATCGAGCGCATTGTCGAACGCGTTGCGGCTCAGGGCAATGTTGAGGTAGCCATTTTCGATCAGGTGCCGCAGGGCCAGCCCCCCCGTATAGTTCCATTGATTAATAAGCGGAGCCCGCCGAATGGTGTATTCTTTGTCAGGCGTCACCTCGCGGGGCACGGCAAAACTAAACTCATCGAGCGCGCCCACGCCTACGGCCGTCAGGGTTGTTTTTTTGTTGAACCGGTGGGTGATTTTGGCCTGAAAATCCCAGTAATTGGGCCGGATGGGCAGGTCGATGAGCCGGAAAAAGTATTGCAGATACGACCGACGCGCCGAGGCCAGAAAGGTCGTTTTTTCGGACAACGGCCCCTCGGTGGTGAGGGCCAGTTCGGTGCCGCTTACCCGAAAGTTACCCTGAAGCCGCTCGCGGTTGCCCTCGCGCTGCTTGAACTGAAACACCGACGCCAGAGCGTTATCGTACCGGGCATCGAAACTGCTCGACGACAAGGTCACGTCTTCGATAAACGACACGTTCAGGATTCCCTGCGGGCCACCTGTGCCACCCTGCGTCTGGAAATGGTTGATAACCGGAATCTCGATCCCGTCGAGGTAAAACACGTTTTCGTTGGGTGCGCCCCCCCGGATAATGATGTCGTTGCGGAGGCCGCCCGGCGAGCCACCCACGCCCGGCAGGGTCTGAATCACCTTCGAAATATCGAAGTTGCCGCCGGGATTGGTCTTGATTTCTTCGGTCGTAAGCCGCTGAATGGAATTGGGGCTTGAGATAGTCGACGCGGCCGCGGTAGCCCGGTTGGCTTTAACCGTCACCTCCGACAGCCGCTGATTTTCTTCGGTCAGCTCAAAATTAGCCTGATTGTCGTTGCCCGACGTCACCACAAGGTTGAACTTCTCAAGCGACTGATAGCCCACATACGAAGCCTGTAGGTTGTAGGTACCCACGGGCAGGGTCAGCTTATACCGGCCTTCGGTGTCGGTCACTACCCCTTGTGTACCGTTGGCCACTTTGATGGTCACGCCAATAAGCAGCTCCTGTGTGGCCGCGTCGCGCACCGTTCCGATGATATTCCCAACCCGTTGGTCGGGGGTTTGGGCCTGTACCGTGCCGATGAGCAGCAGACAGACCAGACTGTATAAAAAACGCATGAGTTAAGTACCGAATGGGATTCGGAACATTAACACGCTAACCCAAAAAATGTTGGACGTTTTCGTACTATTTTTTCTGTAGCTCCCGCACCAGCTCTTCTGTCGACTCCGACCGGTCGCTCAGAAAAATAGGATTATGAAATTGATGCAGCCGCTCCATCAGGCCCACCAACTGCAACTTCTCGGTATTGGACAGAGGCCCGCCAATCAGGATTGAGGTTTGCACCATTCGGGGCCAGATTTGGTGCAACATAGCTACACCCGCATCGGTCAGTTTCAGGCGTTTACTGCGTTTGTCGGTCTCGTCGTTTTGTTGTTCCACCAACCCGTTGGCAATCAGTCGGCGGATAATTTCCATACCCGTTGTTTTCTCATGAATGTTGTACTGAATCAGCTCCACTTTCGTCTGCAAGGGCTTGTACATCAGTGAAATCATGTACGCAAAATCGTCGGAGCTAACCAGCGGGGTATCGTTCAGGGCGCGTTTGGTCAGCGAGCGGGCATATCGGTAAAGGTAGGTTACGAGCTTGCCAATGAGTGTATCGGGTGCCGCGCCCGAAACCGACTGCACCGGGCCATCGGCCGCCTGATCGGCCTGTTTTTCGGCCGCTACGCGTTCATTCAGCCAGGCCAGAAAATACACCATTTCCGAATCGGTGACTTCGGCGGCCCCACCCGTGTGAGCGGTTTCGCGCTCGTAGGCCTCGGCATAGTCGATCAGTTGGCGGATTAGTCCGTATTTCATTCGATAACAAAAGTCGTTACGCTCTACTCGGCAATATAGTACAAAATTGTACTATTCTACTCGGTGTATAAACGAAATCCGGCAGGTATAGGTTTGGCAGGTGGGCAGGAATCATACCGACGCAAAAAACGTACTACGAAAAATAAACCGAACATCTTAAGTTTCCATTCGCTCGCTTCCCTCGTGACTACTTCGCTCAAAGCTAAACTATACGACCGTTGCCTCGCCTACGTGCAGGAGCGCATCGACAATGCGGCCGAGGCCATGCAGGCCGCGCAGGAATCGGCCAACTCCGAAACCAAAAGTTCGGCGGGCGACAAGTATGAAACCGGCCGGGCCATGGCCCAGCTCGAACGCGACCGCCACGCCCAGCTCCTCGCCGAAGCCCAGCGCATGAAAGCCGATCTGGAAAAACTCGACCCCGCTACGGAGTCGGCGGTGGCCATTCCCGGCAGTTTGGTAAAAACGTCGCGGGGCAGGTTTTACATCAGTATAAGCGCGGGCAAAATCCTCCTCGACGGCACCGACTATTTCGCGGTATCGCCAGCCTCGCCCATCGGGGCCCTGTTGCTGGGAAAGCGCGTGGGCGACTCCGCTACGTTCAACAGAATAGAGTACCGCGTAGAGGCAATTGCCTGAGTCCGTTCATTAAACCAGACGGCTCCGGTACTTTTGGGGATATACGCCCAACCTATGCTGTCTACTTCACTGCCTAAGGCTCCGGCCACTCCTACCCTCCCGATGGCTTTGCGCGTCGGTTCCATCGATGTTCTACGGGCCATCACGATGGTCCTTATGATTTTCGTCAACGATTTATGGTCGCTCACGGGCGTACCGGTTTGGCTCGAACACGTAGCGCCCGGCGTTGACGGTATCGGCTTCTCCGACGTCATCTTTCCGGCCTTCCTGTTTATTGTTGGTCTTTCTACCCCGTTCGCCATTGCCCATCGTAGCAGTCGGGGCGACTCTGACCGGGCCATTCTGGGCCATATTCTGAGCCGCACCATCGCCCTGCTGGTTATGGGGCTCTGGTTCGTCAATGGCGAGTCGATCAACGAGGCCGCTACGGGCATGCACCGGCTAGTCTGGAACACGCTATCCTGTATTTCGTTTATCCTGATCTGGAACACCTATCCAGAAACAGCTCCCCAATGGCTAACGACCGGGGCCCGATTACTGGGGGCTGGCACGCTGCTAACCCTGGCCATTCTGTACCGGGGTGGCGATGGCACCGCCCGGTTTGAATCGCACTGGTGGGGTATTCTGGGGCTGATTGGCTGGTCGTATCTGGTGGGTGCCGTCACCACCTTGCTGGCGCGGGGTCGCATGGCCATACTGGCTCTGGTGTGGATTGCTTTTTGTGGATTGAGCATGGCGTTTGGGGCGGGCCTTGTCCCGAAAGCCCTGCTGTTAATTCCTGAGCCAATCATTGGCGGAACCTTAGCCGGCCTAACCCTCGGTGGAGTGCTCACAGCCACCGTTTTTCGCTACTGCCACCTGCACCAACTGACCCGCCCCATGACGATCGGGTTTCTGGTCATGAGCGGGGTGCTGATTGGCTTGTCGGTGTACACGCGCCCTTTTTGGGGCCTCTCCAAACTGGCAGCTACCCCGGCCTGGCTCTTTCTGTGCAGTGCCTTTACGTTGCTGGCTTTTACGGCCTTGTACTGGCTCGTTGATGTAGCCGGCAAAAAATACTGGTTCCGGTTCATCAAACCCGCCGGTACCGACACCCTGCTTTGCTACCTGATGCCCCATTTTGCCTACGCCTTGGTGGTCGGGCTGGGGCTGCACCTACCCGCGTTTCTGCTGGCGGGCGGTGTGGGACTGGCCAAATCGTTTGCGTTTGCGCTCCTGTGCGTATGGGTAGCCGGGCGGCTCAACCAGCTCGGAATCAAACTAAAACTTTGATGTTCAAGAAGTACATCTGAGCCTTAGATATAGGACAAATTGACTACGGCAGATTTTTTGGGACGGCCCGGAGGATTACTGGATAAACACGATTGTCCTGGGCCTACATAAGAAGCTGTTTGAGTTAATTGCTTTGGCCAAAAAGCGCAGGTTTCGGGATCAAATTCATAACTCAAACAGCTTCTAAATCCTGTCTATCCTGTAATCCTGTCAGTTACTTCGTGCAGATAGCCGGACCATTGCAGCCCTTTCTGAAACATCACTTTGTACCCCACGTTTTGCATGGACTAATCAATGTCTCTATCCATGCAAACGGCAACTCTCCCAACGCCGGTCACCAAGCCGCACCCGGCCCCGCCCGAGCCCGTCGGTACCGGTGTTCGTTCCTTCTCGCTCAATGTCAACGGAGCCGACTATGAGCTCAACGTAGCCCCGTGGACCACGCTCCTCGACGCCCTGCGTGAATACCTCGACCTGACAGGCACAAAAAAAGGGTGCGATCATGGGCAGTGCGGGGCTTGTACGGTGCTGGTCGATGGCAAACGAATTAATTCCTGCCTGACGTTGGCGGTGATGCACGAAGACCATCAGATCACTACCATCGAAGGGCTGGCCGATACCCAAACCGGCGACCTTCACCCGGTACAGCAGGCCTTTATCGACCACGACGCGTTTCAGTGCGGCTACTGCACACCGGGGCAGATCTGCTCGGCCGTAGGAATGATCAACGAAGGGCGGGTGAAAACCGATGCCGATATCCGGGAACTCATGAGCGGCAACATCTGCCGTTGTGGGGCCTACCCCCATATTGTCGATGCCATTCGGGATGTGATGCAACTAAACCCAACCGCCTGACCCGATGAAGCCATTCCAGTACCTACGTCCAACCGGCGTCGACGCAGCCGTGCGCGACCTGACCGCCCAACCCGATGCCGCCAAATTCATTGCGGGCGGCACCAACCTGATCGACCTGATGAAGGAGCAGGTGGAGCAACCCACTACACTTGTCGACATCAACCGCCTGCCGCTGGCCACCGTTGAAGAGCTTGCAGATGGTGGCCTCCGGCTCGGAGCTCTTGTCACCAATGCCGACACGGCCTACCATCCACTGGTCGAGCAACGCTACCCGCTCTTGTCGCAGGCGATTCTGGCGGGGGCTTCGGCGCAGTTGCGCAACATGGCCACCAACGGCGGCAACCTCTTTCAGCGTACGCGGTGCTACTATTTTTACGACACCTCCATGCCCTGCAACAAACGACACAGCGGCCCCAGTCAGGGTCCGGCGGGTTGCGGAGCGTTGCACGGCTACAACCGGATTCACGCAATTCTGGGTACCGAGTCGGCCGATGGCAACGTGCATTGCATTGCCACCCACCCCTCCGACATGTGCGTGGCACTGGCGGCCCTCGAAGCCGTCATCCGGGTATCGGGGCCGGCGGGTGAGCGCACAATCCCGATTGCTGATTTTCACCGCCTGCCGGGCGATGCTCCCCAGCACGACAACACGCTCCGGCCGGGCGAGCTGGTTACGGCTATTGATCTGCCCCCCAACGGCTTTGCCCAATACTACAGCTACCTCAAACTCCGCGACCGGGCCTCGTATGCCTTTGCGCTGGTGTCGGTAGCAGCCGCACTCGAACTCGAACGGTCCGACGCTTCGGGCGATCAGATAAGCAGTGCCCGGCTTGCCATGGGGGGCGTGGCCCACAAGCCCTGGCGCAAACCCGAAGCCGAGGCTCTGCTCATTGGCCAACGACCCACCCGCGAGGTCTTCGGGCGGGCTGCTGATGCCCTGCTCAACGGGGCTCAGGGGTATGGGCACAACACCTTCAAAATTGAGCTGGCCAAACGCGCCATTGTACGCGCTCTGAGCCAGGCAGCCAAACTTGAACCAACTGAATAACCCCGTTATGCACAATCAGGTAATTGGAAAACCCATTAGCCGCGTCGACGGCCGGGCCAAAGTAACGGGCAAGGCCAAGTATGCCGCCGAATTTACCGCGCCCGACCTGCTCCACGGCGTTGTTGTATCGAGCACAGTCACCAAGGGCCGCATCACTCATATCGACACGGGCGAGGCCCTCACTCTCGACGGCGTAGTGAAGGTATTCACACATCAGAACCGGCCCAAGCTGGCCTGGTTCGACATGAGCTATAAAGATCTGGATGCCCCGCCGGGTTCGCCCTTCCGGCCGCTGCACGACAACCGCATCAAGTACAACGGGCAACCTGTGGCCCTCGTGGTGGCCGAGACCTTCGAACAGGCCCGGTACGCGGCTTCACTCGTCAAAATTGAGTACGCCGAGGAGCCGCACGAAACCGATTTGCAGCATCATCTCGACGAAGCCCGCAAACCCGCGAGCGGACTGGCCTCGCTCCTGAAACCGCCCCCGCCCAAGGCACGCGGTCATTTCGACAAGGCGTTTACCGAGGCACCCGTACAACTTTCGACCGGATACGTGCACGGGTTTGAGCACCATAACCCGATGGAACTGTTCAGCTCGACAGTGGTGTACGGAAAAGACGGTAAACTGACCATTTACGACAAAACGCAGGGTGCCCCCAACAGTCAGTTTTACGTCTCGCAGGTGTTCAACATTCCGTTTCGCGATGTGCGGGTGATCTCGCCCTATGTAGGCGGTGGTTTCGGGTCGGGGTTGCGCCCCCAATACCAGCTATTTCTGGCCGTGATGGCGGCCCGCGAACTAAAACAGTCGGTACGGGTGTCGCTCACCCGTCAGCAGATGTTTACGTTTGGGCACCGCCCGGCCACGGTGCAGCACATCGATCTGGGAGCCCAACCCGATGGTACGCTCGATGCACTGCGGCACACCGCTACGGCCGAAACCTCGCGCTTTGAAGACTATATCGAAGTGGTAGTAAACTGGTCGGGGGCACTCTACAAGGCGCCCAACGCCCAATTCGACTACAAAGTGGTACCGCTCGATCAGTACACGCCACTCGATATGCGGGCACCGGGGGGTGTCACGGGGATGTCGGCTATTGAATGTGCCATGGACGAGCTGTCGTACAAACTTGGCATGGACCCGCTCGAACTCCGGCTCAAGAACTACACCGAAGAAGACCCGAACGAGAAGCGACCCTTTTCGAGCAAGCAACTCAGGGCCTGCTACCAACAGGCCGCCGAACGCTTTGGCTGGGCCAACCGCTCAGCCGAGCCCCGGTCGATGCGCGAGGGCCACACCCTTATTGGCTGGGGCATGGCCACGGGCGTTTGGGATGCCAATCAGCTCCCGGCCCGCGCCGAAGCCGTGCTGACGGTAAACGGCAAGCTACGCGTGAGCAGTGCCACCGCCGATATTGGCACCGGCACGTACACGATCATGACGCAGATTGCAGCCGATACGCTGGGCCTGCCCGTTGAGGATGTGCTGTTCCGGCTCGGTGATTCCGACATGCCGTTGGCCCCGTTTCAGGGCGGGTCACTTACGGCCGGTACGGTAGGCTCGGCGGTCAAGATCGTGTGCGAAGACCTCGGCAAGGAGCTACTTAAAATCGCCCGGAAAATGCCAAACTCGCCCTTTGCCAAAGCAACGTTCGACGAGGTATTTTTCGTGGAGAAACAGATGCGCCTGAAAGCGGACCCCTCAGTCCGCATCGACCTGCAAACCCTGGTTGATCAGAACGGCGGTCGGGCTATTCGGACAACGGCTACCTCGATGACCAACACCCTCAAACAAGGCAAATACACCCGCTACGCTCATTCGGCGGTGTTTGTGGAGGTGCAGGTAGACGAAGAACTGGGTACAGTGAAGGTGACACGGGCTGTAACGGCCGTTGCCGCCGGGCGGATTCTGAACCCCAAAACGGCCCGCAGCCAGATTATCGGCGGTATGGTGTGGGGCATCAGCAAAGCACTGGAAGAAGAAACCGTGATGGACCACCGCTACGGCCGGTTTATGAACCATAACCTGGCCGAGTACCACGTTCCGGTTTGCGCCGACATTCACGAGCTGGATGTTCTTTTTGTGGAAGAGCACGACGATGTGGTGAACCCGCTGGGCGTGAAAGGCGTGGGCGAAATCGGGATTGTGGGTATGCCGGCCGCCATTGCCAACGCTATTTTTCACGCAACGGGCAAGCGCGTCCGCGAGCTTCCCATCACGCTCGATAAGCTGATGTAACGTGAGCTGGGGCAAGCCCCCAGCCGATAACTTTTTCAAACACGCCACTCACCACCGCGTTTGTGACAGTAGTACAAAAGCCCCATGCGGGCTTTTTTTATGGACTCAACGCTATTCAATACTCATGTACAACCCTCTCAGTACCTACCGATTACAACTCAACGATTCGTTTCCGCTGGCGGCCGTCGAAAAGCTCTGGCCCTACCTGCGCGATCTGGGCATCAAAACGATTTATGCAGCGCCCATCTTTGAAGCTACCCCCGGCAGTACGCACGGGTACGATGGCGTGGACCCGGCCCGGATTGCCCCCGAAATTGGCACAACCGAGCAGCTCGAAGCCCTTGCCCGGCAACTGAACGACGCCGACATGGGCTGGCTTCAGGACATTGTGCCCAACCACATGGCGTTTCACCAACACAATACCTGGCTGGTCGACCTGCTCGAAAAAGGCCCTCTCTCGCGCTACAAAGACTTTTTTGACCTGACCTATACCAGCGATATGTACCACGGGCGGCTCATGGCCCCCTTTCTGGGCGAATCGCTCGAAAAAACGCTCGAACAGGGGGCCTTGCGTGTGATTTACGACCGCGACCGGCTCATGCTCCAGTGTTTCGACAACCAGTTTCCGCTCAAACCCGGCTCGTACGTCACGGTGCTGGGGCCCGAAGCCCAAACCGACGCCCAACATCAATGGCTTGCTCTCCTGGAACAGCTACACGCCATTGACGAGCCCGAAACGCTGGCCATTGCCTGGGACGAATGCCTGACTCAGTTGACAGCTCTGGCCAAAACCGACAGCGGCCGGACCTGGATTGATACCCGGCTGCAAGCGGTCAATAACCAGCCCGAAACGCTGGCCGCGCTGGTGCATGAGCAGCATTACGAACTCTGTGCCTGGACCGAAGCGATGCGCCGGATCAATTACCGCCGTTTTTTTACGGTCAACGGGCTGATCTGCCTCAACATGCAGAACAAAGACGTGTTCGATCAGTACCACGACCTGATTGCCAAACTGGTCAAAAAAGGCTTGTTTCAGGGCGTTCGGGTCGACCATGTCGATGGCCTGTACGACCCCGAAACCTACCTCAACCGACTCCGCGAGCTGGTGGGCCCAGAAGCTTACGTGGTGGTCGAAAAAATTCAGCAGGCAGACGAGCCCATGCCCGCTCAATGGCCCATTCAGGGCAGCAGCGGCTACGATTTTCTGGCGCAGGTGAACAACCTCCTCACCGACCCTACCGGCGAGGCTCCGCTGACCGAGTTTTTCGAGTCGCTCGTGGGTACGCATACGCCCATGGACAAACGCATCCGCGACCGTAAGGCTTACATCCTGTACGCGCACATGGGCGGAGAACTGAACAACCTCCTCGACCACTTCCATGATCTCAACCTGGCCGAACCCGACGCCGGGGTAACCGATGCCGCGCTTCGGCTGGCCATTGGCGAGCTGCTCATTCACTGCCCGGTGTACCGCTATTACGGCAACCAACTGCCGCTCGAACCCGCCGAGGCAACGGCTCTGCGAAAGTTGTTTACGGCCATCCGCACCGAAAAACCGGACCTAAAATCGGCCGGCGATCTGTTGGAAGAGGTGCTGCTGACCAAGCCACCCGTGGCCGATGCGGACTACCGCGACCGGGCCCAGCGGTTTTACAGTCGGGTAATGCAGTTTACGGGACCACTGATGGCCAAAGGCGTAGAAGACACGCTCATGTACACCTACAACAGGTTTATTGGGCACAACGAAGTAGGCGACTCACCGGGGCGGTTCGGGCTGTCGGTGGCCGATTTTCACCAGACCATGCAGGAGCGGCAGCAGCACCTACCACTGAGTATGAACGGCCTCTCGACCCACGACACCAAGCGGGGCGAAGATGCCCGCGCCCGGCTCAACGTGCTCACATCCCTGCCACACGAGTGGCTCGCCGAAGTACAGGAATGGCAAACGCTCAACGCCGACCTGAAAACAGACAACGCCCCCGACCCCAACGACGAATATTTGCTGTACCAGTCGCTGCTGGCGAGTTATCCCATGCCCACCGGTACGGGCGAGGCTATTGCCGTAGCCCGTGTAACGGCCGATGGCGATGACCCGGATACTATTGCCGAGCGGTTCGACAGTTTTCTGCAAAAGGCCCTGCACGAAGCCAAACGGCATGTTTCGGAGCAACACAAACCCGGCGACGATGCCTACATTGAAGCCACGAGGGCGTTTGCCCGCGGGTTGCTCGACCCCAGTCGGCCGTTCTGGAACCGGTTTGAGTCGTTTCTGATCCGTATTGCCGATGCGGGCATCACCCACTCGCTGGCACAGGTAGCCCTCAAGAATACCTGTCCCGGCATACCCGACCTGTATCAGGGCGCCGAGGGCTGGGACCTGAGCTTTGTGGACCCCGACAACCGGCGACCCGTCGATTTTGATCAGCGCCGGGCGTGGCTCGCGCAGGCAAACAAAGACACGACCAACCCAACAGCCCTATGGCGCGAACGGTGGAGTGGTGAGGTTAAGTTTTACCTGACGTACAAACTCTTGCAGGCCCGTCGGCAAAACCCCGATCTGTTCGGGTACGGGGCCTATATTCCCCTTACCCTCAACGGCCCTCTGCGTGAGTACGCGCTGGCATTTGCCCGGCAACACGAAGATCGTTGGCTGGTGGTGGTTGTGCCTCTGTACACAGCCCGCCTATGCCGCGAGCAGGGGATAACCGACCCAACCCAACTCGACTGGCAGGGCACGCGGGTTCTGTTGCCCGACGGAGCCCCGAACAACTGGACCAGCGTTCTCACCGGCGCGACTGTTTCAGAACTTGACCTGAACACGCTGTTGGGGCAGTGGCCCGTGGCTATACTTCAGTAAATAGTCAGGAAAAATTAAATGTATAATGAACAGTGTAAAATGTATAACGAAACAGGTGACTGTCAACAGACAAACCTATTATTCATCATACATTTTACATTGTGCATTTACTTAGCGGCTGCCTAACCGAAGCACTACCACCTGCGCAAAATCTGGGTATCTTTACCCCATGAATTTCCCTGTTTGGTCTCGTTTGTTTCTCCTGATTCCCCTGTTTTGGGGGTATGCTCTCAGTGTGTGTGCGCAAGGCCCCGTTGATGTAATGCGCGGCCGGGCGGCTTCGGCCAAGACCGACACGCTCGTTGATCCAACCATCCAGAAACCGCAGTTTCCGGGCGGGCATGATGCCCTGATGATGTACATTGCCGATCACGTCAAATATCCCAAATCGTTACGACGCAAGAAATTCAACGCCGGGCAACTCACGGTGAAGTTTCTGGTGCTGGCCAACGGTCGGGTACGGAATGTAGAGGTTACCTCGCGGCCTACCCCCCCCGACGTAGCCGAAGAAATGAGCGAATACGTCACGAGCGTGATGAAGGCGTTCAACCGAATGCCGCGCTGGGAACCCGCCCGTGTCAACGGCACGCCCATTAATTACCAGTATGCCCTGCCTTTTCAGGTTGAAATCGAATAAATCAACGCCACTATGTATATCAACGGACCCGGTAAAGAGCATAATAACCAATCACAACACCGTTACGACGCCATTGTGATTGGCTCCGGTATCAGCGGGGGCTGGGCGGCCAAAGAACTGTGCGAAAAAGGCTTGCGCACCCTGGTGCTGGAGCGCGGGCGCGACGTTCGGCACATTACCGATTACCCCACCGCTACGAGCAACCCCTGGGATTTTCCGCACCGTAACCGGATGCCGCTCGCCTTCGACGAAGCCAACCCCATTGCCACCAAATGCTACGCCCTCGACGAGGCTACCCAGCAGTTTTTTGTCAAAGACGCTGAGCACCCCTACGTGCAGGAAAAACCGTTCGACTGGATTCGGGGGTATCAGGTGGGAGGTAAATCGCTCATTTGGGCGCGGCAGACCCAGCGGTGGAGCCGGTTCGATTTTGAAGCCAACGCCCGCGACGGGGCTGCCGTCGACTGGCCTATCCGGTACAACGACCTGGCCCCCTGGTACAGCCATGTGGAAAAATTTGTGGGCATCAGCGGCAACAAAGACGGTCTCGAAACCCTACCCGACGGCGAGTTTCTGAAGCCCTGGGAACTGAACTGCCTCGAAAAACATATCCAGAAATCGGTAGCTGCTAACTACAAAAACCGTCACGTAATTATCGGTCGGTGCGCGCACCTCACCGACCCGCAACCCATTCACTACGCGCAGGGCCGGGCCGGGTGTCAGGCGCGGCACCTCTGCTATCGGGGCTGCCCCTATGGCGGCTATTTCAGCAGCAACTCCAGCACCCTACCCTGGGCGGCCAAAACCGGCAAGCTGACCTTGCGCCCAAACTCGGTGGTGCACTCGATTATCTACGACGAGAAAGCAGGTAAGGCATCGGGGGTGCGCGTCATCGACACCGTTACGAACAAAGCCACCGAATATTTTGCCAGGGTGATTTTTGTGAATGCGGCCTGCCTTAATTCCAATCTGATTCTGCTCAACTCCACGTCGCGCCGGTTTCCCAACGGGCTCGGCAACGACAACGGTCTGCTGGGCCGCTACGTGGCGTTTCATAACTACCGGGGCAGCCTCAATGCCAGTTACGAGGGGTTTGAAGATGGCTACTACTACGGCCGACGCCCCACCACGGCCTTTATGCCCAACTTCCGCAACGTCGACAAGCAGGAGATGCCTGATTTTCAGCGCGGCTACATGGTGGCGTTTAGTGCGGGCCGAGGCACAGGGCAACCCACAACAGCCACGTTTGGGGCCGATTTTAAGGAGAGCCTCACCCAGCCCGGCCCGTGGCATGTGTACATGATGATGCAGGGCGAAACCGTACCGCGCTACGAAAACCACGTCCGGCTTAGCACCGACCAAAAAGACCCCTGGGGCATTCCGCAGCTGGTAACGTCGGTGGGGTACACCGACAACGACGTAAACATGATGAAAGATTTTCTGACGCAGGGCGCCGAGATGCTCGACAAGGCGGGTTGTAAAAACATCCGGCCGTCGGACGATAAGCGGAACCCCGGTCTGGATATTCACGAGATGGGCGGAGTGCGAATGGGCCGCGACCCCAAAACGTCGCTTCTGAACGCGCACAACCAGTTGCACCTGTGCAAAAACGTATTCGTGACCGACGGAGCCAGCATGACTTCCACGGGCTCACAAAACCCCTCGATCACGTTTATGGCCCTGGCAGCCCGCGCGGCCAACTTTGCCGTCGGTGAACTGAAGCGTAAGAATTTGTAGTAGGTGGAAAAAAGACACTGGGGGTTAGACTTTCTTCTTTCTAGCAAAGTCTAACCCCCAGTCTATTTTCACTTAAGAACTATTCCTCAGAAACCACTGACAGACAGTCGTTTGCTGCCCGACATCCACTCCTTTTTCGTTTTCTTCTGGGTGGCCTCGTACAGTTTGGTGTATTTCAGAACCGGGTAAACGGCTGAAAAGAAGGCCCACACAAAGCCGGGCAGGCCATCGCGAAAGCTGCCTTTGAGCAAGTAGACCTTCACAAACTTGAACCCAAACCGTACCGAAACCTCCAAAGCACCCTGCTTGCGCTGACGCCCACCCATCTGCCGGGCGTTGAGCGAGGTGTACTGATTCATTTTGGTAATGTACTCGTGTAGGGAACCGTAGCTATCGTGCCAAAGCGTTCCCTGGAGCACAGTCACGGGGCCGGTGGTCACTACTGATTCGTGGACCAGGGCGGGCGAGATATGAGCGTGCTGCCGGTTAAACAGCCGCAGTACCGGGCGGTTTTGCTCGCCACCATGCCGCAACAACTGCCCCATGAACACCAAACTCCGGGGTAGGCAAAACCCCTGCTGAGGGTCGGGCCGCTGCCGGAGTACATCCATAATTGACCCTTTCAGGGCTTCGTCGGGCGTTTCGTCGGCGTCGAGCAGAAGCACCCAGTCGTGGGTTGCCTGGTCAACGGCAAACTGTTTCTGGGTCCCGAAACCATCAAACGAACGGTGCAACACCCGGCACCCGTACGAATGGGCAATGTCGAGCGTGGCATCGGTACTCCCCGAGTCGACCAACACAATTTCATCGGCCCAATTCGCTACCGAAGCCAACGTCCGGGGTAGAGTCCGTTCGGCATTAAGCGTAATCAGAACAACCGATAAGTAAGACTGCTGCATTTTACTCCTGATTTCATGGTGGATAGAAGCAGACTCCGGTTTGTACCGGACGCTAACTAATCATTAGTACACGATTAATACGACAGACGTTGCGCCCACCGATCATTAAACCGAGGGAATGGTAACAAACACCGACGAATCGGCCCTTTTTACCGATGGGTGCATCGGCTTTGTATCAACTCGATTTACGGTCGTTGACAACTCCTGCTCCTACCAACACAAAAAAAGCCCGACCGGGCATACCGCTTCCGATCGGGCTACAAAACCAGAAAAACCGCGTTATTCGCGTTTAAAGCCTATTTTTCGGGCATTCTCCAAATCAACGGAACTGATAGTAACCCGAATTGTTCGGCCCGATGGGCACGTACATGCCTGGCAGTTGAAACCAACCGGGGGCGGGGTCTGAAACCGGACATCGCGTGCTGAGGGGACGCCGTTCGTTTTGAGATAACCCAGAATAGCCGTAGCCCGCATATCGTCGGCTACGTACCCAATAGCGCTGGTGTTAGTCGGGCGCAGCCACGGATCAGCACACTGGGTTTCAGCATAGGCCACGTCGACCTCCGCCGGGTTAGCGGTCATCTCGTTGCCAGCGCAACTGGCCAGCCCAAGCAGTAATCCTGCAAACCATACCTTTTTCATGTTTACCTGACAAGTTTATAAACAACGGCCCCTCGTAAGCGAATGCACAATGGGTAATGTACACTCAGTACTGGACATTAGATGCTGGACACTAGACGTTAGACCTCCATCTATAAAGGCAGTAAGTCTAATGTCCAGTGTCTGAAGTCCGAATGTCCAGTACTATACATTATGCATTTGAACTGCCGTTGCTGTATAGATTCCATCAGACCCGAAACGGTTGGAATGAGAGCGCTTTATTCCGCTACCACACCCGATTGGCTACCATATTAATAACCGCGTTGACTACCAACGCCAGCCCAAACGAAACCGCCACCGAAAAATGAGGCAACAGAAAAGCCTGTAAAAACAGAAAGGTGCTGAACCCAAACAGGCCAATTACCAGCCCGCGTAGCGTATGAATAGCCGCGTTACTTCCCTGTAGTGTGTGCGAAAAAATGGCCAGAATCGACGTCATGATCGGAAAGGGCGTCAGAATACCGCTCCAGGTAGGCCCCAGCACTTCGGCCAGATGCGTGATCAGAACCACAAACACGGTAGCCACGACCATTCGGATGGGAATCTCGAACGGTAACCGTCGGGGTTTGACCGGCTCCGTGGTGGGTTTGGGAAAATACCGCAACGTAACAAACACCCCACCCAGAATGAGCAGATAGCAAGGCCATAGCCCCGGCCGGAGGTAACTGAAAAGCAAGACCGTAGCCGCGTAAGGCACGTACGCACCGAGCAACGTAGGAAACCACGGTAATCGCTTAGACAGGGCGGTGTATGTGTAACAAAAGCCGAGCAGCGACAAAACCCCAATCAGCACGCCCTCGATGGATTGCACCCCGAAGGCTTTGCCCTGTTCGAGGATAAAAAAGAAAAGAATAGGCCCGGCTATCCAGGGCATACTGCCAATGAGCCCGCCAATTCGGTTGCCCCAACGCCGGGCAACCAGCGTAACCAGGGCAATAATCGACGGCATCAGGGTTATTTTGAGGAGAAAAACATTCATGCGGAACCCTTACCAACTGAAAAATGAACGTTTTTTGGCCCGTGTTTCGACCGGCCACTGCGGAAATTGCCGGGCAAACTGCGCGACCATATCAGGCTCATACCGCCGGAAAAATTCGGGGTCGAAGTTAGCGTCGGCCAAATGGCCCATCACCACGCCAATTGGCTTTTCGGTCGCGATCCATTCGGTCCAGACCGCCTGCCGTTGCCGGATACCGAGCGTATTCATACCCACCACCGCGCCGGTATCGGCCCGGAAATAAATCCGCAGGGCCAGTTTGCGGGTTTCGTGCTGCCAGTAGAAGCTTTGCAAGTCGGGAAACTCGGCGGGCCGGGCCGGGGCCATGCCGTACGTTTGGTACTCGATGTCGAAGAACTTGGCCGAGTTGAAAAATACGCCCGGTTGGTAGGCCGTTTGGTTTCCCGTGAGCGTTTGGGCGAGCGTTTCGCCCATGATCCGGCCCGTGTACCAGATTTGTTCGAGCGGTTTCCGGCCCGGCGGAGGGGTCCGGTGCTGCACACAATCGCCAATGGCATACACGCCGGGCAGGTTCGTTTCCAGATATGGGTTCACCAGAATACCCCGGTCGGTTTCGAGGGCCGTATGGCGTAGAAAATCGATGTTGGACCGTACCCCCACCGATACCCCTACAAACTGCGCCGGTAGGGTTTCGCCCGCCGAGGTAACCACCTCCCCCACCCGGCCAGAGCCATCGTCAACCAGCTCGGTCAGTTCGGTGCTCAGACGCAGGTCGACGTGGTGTTCGCGGATGTGGTTTGTTACGAGCGCCGACTCCTCGTCGGGTAAGACACTGTTCCAGTAGCTTTTTTCGCGAACGAGAAACGTCGGCCGGATCCCTTTCGACAGGAGCATTTCGCAGAGTTCGATCCCGATGAGCCCGCCCCCAACCACAACAGCCTCGCGCACCCCGACGGTATCGGCCTGCATACGGGCCAGGTCGGGCAGGCCATACAGCCCCTGCACCCCGGCCAGCTGCTCGCCGGGCAGCCCTAAGCTGTTGGGCGTTGAGCCAAGGGCCAGTATGAGCACGTCGTAGGGCATCTCACGGCTTCGCTCACCTTCCGACCGTTCGGAAAGGAAGAGAGTTTTCTGGTCAAAGTCTATTTTTTCCACATGCGCCCGCAGCAGGTTAATCCGGTTTTTGGGCCAGAACCAATCCTCGTAGGGCTTCAGATGATGCGGCTCCAACTGCCCCATGTACACATACATCAGGGCGGTGCGGGAAAAGAAATGGTCAGTTTCCGACGAGATGACGGTAAGCGAATCGTCGGAACGTTTACGGATTTCGCGGGCGGCAGTTATACCCGCAATTCCGTTGCCAATAATGACAATGGAGCGCATAAGCAGGGAAAAGACAGTGCCCAAATATACGCTCAGACAGGGCTTACCGATGACCGGGCTTACCGCTTTTGGGCGGTTTGCCGTGAAAATGAGCGACAAACCTCTTTTAGGACCATGTTTAGGGGCCGTTACCTCACCATAAAAACCAATTTATCCTTGCCTGAAGCCAATAACACGGGCAATTTCTTGTCGATTCGAACGGCAAACCGCTATATTTGGGCGCTAACAATCGAAGCCTATTAACTTTTATTCAACTTTTTTCGCATGAATTCGAGTCTTTACCTTGTTCCCATTCTGGGCGTGATTGGTCTGGTCGTGATGGCCGCCAAGTTTATGTGGGTCTCGCGGCAGGATGCCGGAGACGCCCGGATGCAGGAGATTTCCGGCTACATCGCCGATGGAGCCATTGCCTTTCTGAAAGCTGAGTGGCGCGTTCTGATCGTTTTCGGGCTTATTGTGGCCGTGTTGTTGTCGTGGTCAGGCTCATTGGTCGAAAACTCACACTGGAGCATTGGTATCGCGTTTGCGTTTGGTGCGTTCACCTCGGCCCTTGCCGGTTATATCGGTATGAAAATCGCCACCAAAGCCAACGTACGGACGGCGCAGGCGGCCCGCACGAGCCTCACCCGCGCTCTCGATGTATCGTTTACGGGCGGTTCGGTTATGGGTATCGGTGTGGCGGGTCTGGCGGTGCTGGGCCTGAGCGTGCTGTTTATTATTGTCTATAACTACTTCGTTAGCGGTTCTGGCAACGTGAATGGTATCGAGATGGAACGCGCCCTCGAAGTAGTGGCCGGTTTCTCGCTCGGTGCGGAGTCGATTGCCCTGTTTGCCCGCGTGGCGGGTGGTATCTACACCAAAGCGGCCGACGTAGGCGCTGACCTCGTGGGTAAGGTAGAAGCCGGTATCCCCGAAGACGATCCGCGTAACCCGGCTACCATTGCCGACAACGTAGGCGACAACGTGGGCGACGTAGCTGGTATGGGTGCCGACTTGTTTGGCTCGTATGTGGCTACGATTCTGGCCACGATGGTACTGGGTCGCGAAATCATTATCCCCAACGACCCGATTCTGGGCCATGCTCCCATTGTTCTGCCCATCGTGATTGCCGGTCTGGGCCTGATTTTCTCGATTCTGGCGTGCTACCTCGTGCGCGTGAAAGACGACAATGGCAACGTACAGGGTGCCCTGAACATGGGCAACTGGGGTTCGATTATCCTCACCGTGATTGCTTCGTATTTCCTCGTAACCACGATGCTGCCTGACACTACGATGCAGATTCGGGGGGTTGAGTTTACCCGGATGGATGTATTCTACGCGATTGTTACGGGTCTGGTTGTGGGCGCGCTGATGTCGATCATCACCGAATATTACACCGCTATGGGTCGCCGGCCGGTACTGTCCATTATTCGTCAGTCGGCTACGGGGGCAGCTACCAACATCATCGGTGGTCTGTCGGTAGGTATGGAGTCTACGGTACTGCCTATTCTGGTGCTGGCGGCTGGTATCTATACCTCATACCACTTTGCGGGTCTGTACGGCGTGGCTATTTCGGCCGCGGGTATGATGGCCACTACGGCGATGCAGCTGGCCATTGATGCCTTCGGGCCGATTGCCGACAATGCCGGTGGTATTGCCGAAATGAGCTACCTGCCCGAAGAGGTACGGGGCCGCACGGATATTCTCGACGCTGTGGGTAACACTACAGCCGCTACGGGTAAAGGTTTCGCTATTGCTTCGGCTGCCCTGACGGCCCTGGCTCTGTTTGCAGCCTTCGTCGGTATTTCGGGCATTTCGGCTATCGATATTTACAAGGCCGACGTATTGGCGGGCTTGTTTGTGGGGGCCATGATTCCGTTTATTTTCTCGTCGCTGGCGATTGCCGCCGTAGGTCGGGCCGCTATGAGCATGGTTGAAGAAGTACGTCGGCAATTCCGTGAAATTCCGGGCATTATGGAAGGTACCGGTAAGCCTGAGTACGAAAAATGCGTAGCTATCTCAACGCAGGCTTCTATTCGGGAGATGGTTCTGCCGGGCGCTATTGCCCTGACCGTGCCGGTGATTGTGGGCTTCATTTTTGGCCCCGAAGTACTCGGTGGTTTGCTGGCCGGGGTTACGGTATCGGGCGTATTGATGGGTATTTTCCAGAACAACGCCGGTGGTGCCTGGGACAACGCCAAGAAATCGTTCGAGAAAGGCGTTGAAATCAACGGACAGACGTACTACAAAAAGTCGGAGCCGCACAAAGCTTCGGTTACGGGCGATACCGTCGGTGATCCGTTCAAAGACACGTCGGGCCCTTCGATGAACATCCTCATCAAGCTGATGTCGATTGTATCGCTCGTGATTGCGCCATACATCGCTATCAAATCAAGTGACCACGCGGGTCATGCTACCGAAGGCATCGAAGCCGTTGGCGGTGTGCAGGGGGTGGACTTGGAAAAATCGACTGCTGCCGACAATGCCGACGTATCGACGCCGAACGCCGATGTGCAACTCACCGACCTGACCCTCGACGGGGGCGTGTCGCTGAAAGGTGTAAACGCCGAGGGCATCGAGGCCAACCTGCTCGATTTTATCAAGTCGGACAAGGCTGTTGACAAGGAGACTTGGTTTGATTTTGACCGGCTGACGTTCGAAACGGGCAGCGCCACACTGAAGCCCGAATCGCAGGAGCAGTTGAAAAACATTGCCGAAATTTTGAAGGCGTTCCCCAACGTAAACATCAAGCTGGGTGGCTATACCGACAACACCGGCAACGCCAACAGCAACCTGAAACTCTCGGGCGACCGGGCTGCTTCGGTAAAAGGTGAACTGGTAAAGCTTGGCATTGACGGTGGCCGGCTGGAATCAGAAGGATACGGTCAGGAGCACCCCGTAGCCAGCAACGACACCGAAGAGGGCCGCGCGCAAAACCGCCGGATCTCTGTTCGGGTGACGAAAAAATAAAAGCACCGCACATACGCGCTTTTGAGAGGCCGGGTTCTGATGAACCCGGCCTTTTTGTTTGTCCTATCGGCTAAATAATCTACTTATTTTGTGGATTAATTAATACAAAAGCCTCCACAAAACGATCGGTAAAAAAGCGGCCTTTTGTCCACAAAAAATTAAACAAACGGCATCAAAACAAATTATCCTCACTATCAAGGCCTTGTAGAGGTCATCTTAAACAAAACACGCCGTTTAATCAAAACTACGCTTTACCTCTACAACCCTTTGGAACAAAACAGAATCCGAATAATTAATGCAAGTGAATACACCCTGTTTCAACTACCATTTGATTTAAAACTACAAGATACGTCCATGAACGTGCGCAACTACCTCTTAGTAAGCCTGTTGAGTTTATTAGGATTTCAACTCATGGGTCAAACATTAACGCTCGATTCACCGGTGAGCCGGATGGTTTTCCAGCGTTCTTCTTCCAACACAGCCATTGTCCCGGTCAGGGGGCAGGCACCCGGCTCAGCCACCCGCATACAGGGACGGCTGATTGCGCGGCAGGGCGGACAAACCACCGACTGGCGCGAAGGTTCGCTCAGCAACGGCACATTTCAGATCAACATTCAAGCTACGGGCGGTTTTTACGACCTCGAGGTTGTTGCCCTCGCGGGTAGTACCGAAGTAGCCCGGCAACGGCGCGAGCGTATCGGCGTTGGCGAAGTATTCATTGTTTCGGGCCAATCGAACAACTACGGCGAACCCGGCAAGGGACTACCGGCCGCCGACGACCGGGTGTCGGTAGTCAACTACTGGCCGGGGCTCGAAGGGCACGTGAGCGAAAGTACCCTGCCAATGGTGTTCTCGCAGGCTGGCCCCGGCACCAACTGTGCCCCCCGCAACCCACTCTACATCTGGGGTGGGCTGGGCGACCGGCTGGTGGCTAAACTGGGCGTTCCGGTCCTGTTTCTGGGCGCAGCCGGGCCGGGGGCATCGACAAACAACTGGCGCGAAGCCGCGCAGGGGGTTGAAAACGTAAGTGGCCGCGACTGGACCGGCAATATCCCGTACAAGCCACTCCGGCTGGCCTTGCAGGTCTACGGCCGAAAAACCGGTATCCGGGGCATTCTATGGCATCAGGGCGAGTCGGACAACTCGTACCAGACCACCGAGGGCTACGTAAACAACATGCGCGTGGTGATTAGCCAAACCCGGAACGACAGCGGTTTCGGGAACCTCTCGTGGATGATTGCGCGGGCTTCCTACTACCCATTCTACACGGGTAAAGAAGTAGACCCCAACATCATTACGGCGCAGAATATCCTCATCGGTAGCACGAGCAACACCTTTGCCGGTCCCTACACAGACCCATACTACGGTCCCAGCTACCGCGCCGACAAGCTGCACTTTACCGAAAATGCGTACGGGTTCCTGGCCGACCTCTGGAACAGCTCGCTGACCACCGACTACTTCCGGCAGTCGCAACCCTCGCTGCCCAACTACGGCCCGGCCTCGCCCGCAGCCTCCAACCAAACCGACCCGGTAGCCCAAACACCCACCACTCCCGATCCGTCGAAAGAAAATGTGGGCAACGCGCTCCGCCTGACCACGCCAACCTACAACTGCCAGACGGGGGCTATTGTGCTCAACACAAGCGGGGGCGACGGCACCCGAATCGAGTTTGCCATTCCGGGCGTTACGGGCTGGACCACCAATCCCGTGCATACCATTGGTGAAGGGATTCGGCGCGATGCCCAGACCCTAACCATCTACGCCCGGCAGTCGGGCGGGCAGATCTCGTTAATTTGGGGGATTCGGGCGGCCTGCGATGGCTCGGCCCCGACAACGTCGCCCGGCACGCCCCCCAGCACGGGCCAACCCGCATCCAACACCGCGCCCCAGACGCCCGCACCACCGATCACGGGCGGAGCTCTGGCGCTGCAAACGCCACTCTATAACTGCCAGACGGGGGCGGCTATATTCCGAACAACGGGCGGCAACGGCAGCGCCGTAGAATTTATGGCACCCGGTATTACCGGCTGGACGACCAATGCCTCACACCTGATTGGCGAAGGCATCCGGCGCGATGCCCAAACCATTACGATCTACGCCCGGCAGTCCGGTGTGCAGATCTCGCTCAACTGGAACATCCGGGCGGCCTGCGATGGATCAGCCCCAGCTACACCGCCCTCAACCACCACGCCCCCCGCGAGCGAATCGACCCCGAAGCCGAGCACACCATCGGCAAGTATCGATCTGGTTTTACTCGTACCGATCTACAACTGTGGGTCGGGGCAGGTTACCTTCTCGACCATCGGTGGCACCGGGAGCGTCGTTGAATATATGGCTCCGGGTATTACCGGCTGGACCACCACGCCCACACACGTCATCGGCGAGGGCATCCGGCGCGATGCCCAAACCATCACGATCTACGCCCGGCAGGATGGTAAGCAGGTGTCGCTTGTCTGGAACATACGGGGGGCCTGCACGGGCGGTTCTATCTCGGGCACCTCGGCCCGGCTGGCCCCGGCGGCTGAGTCCGCTATGGAGTGGGTAGTAGGCCCCAACCCCACCACCGACGAGGTGCAGCTACGCTGGCCCGGCGCGGCCAACTCCACCTGGAGCAGTAGGGTGCTGTCGGCGTCAGGTTACGAGCTGAACGTGTCGGCCCCGGAAGCCACGCCAACCGGTCTGCGGCTCAACCTGCGGCAACTCCCCACGGGTATCTATCTCTGGCAGGTAACTCCGCAGGGTAGCCCAACGCAGACGTTTAAAATCATGAAGCTCGACTAACTCTGCATGCCATTTTAATATGAATTGAACGCGGACGACGCAGATCGGGCAGATGTACGCCGATTACCTTTGTTAATCCGCGAAAATCCGTCTAATCCGCGTCGTCCGCGTGCCAATTCCTTACTACTGGACAAATGTCCAGTAATGATCGACCAGGGGTCAGACCGAAACGAACCGGTTTGGCCCCTTGCTGTTTACCGCCCTCACGCCCGAAAAATCGTATCTTTACGTCCATCATAACCCACAAGCTGCTACGACCGTGCTTCAAACACTTCGCTCGCTGTCAACTGCCTGCCTTTTATTCGTATCTGTTTTTCAGACCTCCGCTCAGGTGCCTTACGGCCCGGCCCGGCCCGCTCCTCCCGGTGAGATTCTGCTCAACCTCAAAAAACTAAACGTAGTGGGCTCGGTGCTGTACGTGGCCGCGCACCCCGACGACGAGAACACGCTCATGCTCTCGTATCTGGCCAAAGAACGGCTGGCCCGCACGGCTTACCTCTCCCTCACGCGGGGCGACGGTGGCCAGAACCTCATTGGAGCCGAACAGGGCGAATACATCGGCCTGATTCGGACGCAGGAACTCCTGGCGGCCCGGCGCGTGGATGGCCCCGAGCAGTTTTTTAGCCGGGCCTACGATTTCGGATTCTCTAAATCGACCGACGAGGCCGTGCGTACCTGGGGCCGCGACCAGGTGCTGGCCGATGTGGTCTGGCGTATCCGCACGTTCCGCCCCGACGTTATCATCACCCGGTTTCCGCCCGACCCCCGTGCGGGTCACGGGCACCACAGTGCCTCAGGGTACCTGGCCGAAGAGGCTTTCAAAATTGCAGCCGACCCCACCAAATTCCCCGAGCAACTGGCCTACACCAAGCCCTGGCAACCCAGGCGGATTATGTGGAACGTGTTTATTCCGAGCGCGTTTATGAGCAACAAAAAGCCCGACGAGGCCGGCAACCTGATTGGCGTCGAAACGGGTCTGTTCAATCCGTTGCTGGGTAAATCGTACGGTGAAATTGCCGCCGAGAGCCGCAGTCAGCACAAAAGTCAGGGATTCGGGGTAGCCGCCAACCGGGGCGCCCGCATCGACTACCTGCTCACCAAAGCCGGCGACCCCATGCAGCAGGACCCTTTCGACGGGGTCGATATGACCTGGAAGCGTATCAAAGGGAGTGAGTCGGTACAAACGCTGGTAAACCAACTGATCGGGCAGTTTCGACCCGACCGCCCGGCCGCTTCGGTACCTTTGCTGGTGCAGCTCCACAAGGCGCTGGGCAAACTCGACACTACCGATATTAACGTGCGGACCAAACTGGCCGATGTAGAGCTGCTCATTCAGCAGTGTCTGGGCCTGTGGTTCGAAACCAACCCCGCCGACTATGCAGCTACACCCGGCGAACGCATCCGGGTAAACAGTACTGTGGTGGGCCGAACCACCGAGGTGCCCGTTCGGCTGCTGCGCGTGCGTGACCCACAAGCCGGCCGCGATACCACCCTGAACCTGACCCTCAAGCCCAATGAGGTGGTGCCCCTGACGGCTCAACTCACCATTCCGGCCAAACAGGCTATTTCGCAACCGTACTGGCTCGAAAAACCTATGCAGAAAGGCTTGTTTCAGGTCGACGATCAGCGCCTGATTGGCCTGCCCGAAAACCCGCCCGCCCTGACTACCGAGTTTACGTTTGATATTGCGGGGCAACAATTTACGTTCTCACGGCCGTGGGTTTACAAATTTACCGACCCCGTGGATGGTGAAATTTACCGACCATTTGTGGTGCAGCCCGATGTCATGATTAATGTGGCCGAAAAGGTCTACGCCTTTGCCGACAACAGCCCTAAAACTGTTGAAACGGTGGTAAAAGCCGGCCGGGCCGGGGTATCGGGCACCTTGTCGCTGTCGGTACCAGCAGGCTGGAACATTACGCCCGCCAATGCTCCGTTTGAGCTGAAAGACAAAGGGCAGGAAGCCCGGCTGACGTTTACAGTCACGCCAACAGCCAGAGCCACAACGGCCACCGACCGCATTGACCGGATTCAGGCCGTAGCCTCTACCGCCAACGGACAGTTTACACGCGGTATCCGCCTGGTCGACTACAAGCACATTCCGACCCAGACCAACTTCCCCCTCAGCGAAGCCAAACTGGTACAGCTCGACGTGAAAACCACCGCCAAACAGATTGGCTACATCATGGGCGCAGGCGACGAAGTACCCACGGCCCTCCGGCAGATGGGTTGCACCGTAACCCTGCTCGACCCCATCGAACTGAACAAAGACCTGAGCCGGTTTGATGCCATTGTGGTGGGCGTACGGGCTTATAATACCGAAGATTACCTGAAATTTTATCAGGCCAAACTGTTGCAGTATGTGCAGAACGGCGGCACCATGATTGTGCAGTACGTGACGCCGGGTGGCTCGGCGGTATTGTCAAACGGGCTGAAGGTGAATCAACTGGGCCCCTATCCGTTTACGGTCGGCCGCGACCGGGTGACCGAAGAAGACGCCAAAATGACGTTTATCAACCCGCAACACCCGCTGCTCAATACACCCAACAAGCTCACCGAGCGCGATTTCGACGGATGGGTACAGGAGCGGGGCCTTTATTTCGCTGTGGATTTCGATAAGGCCTACGAACCCATTTTCAGTGCCGCCGACACGGGCGAGGCTCCCAAAAACGGGAGCCTGATTTACGCCAGGCACGGCAAAGGTCATTTTATTTACACGGGTCTGGCGTTTTTCCGACAGTTGCCCGCCGGGGTGCCGGGCGCGTACCGGCTGTTTGCCAACCTGATTTCAGTGGGTAAGTAACGTAGTATCAAGGGTCTTTAGGTCTACCCCGTTTCTGTTGTTCTGAGTCTTACATAGGCAAAGGGTATAGAAACGGGGATTTTTATACCCCTATAACTCGCCCGACTTTACCAAACTAACCGAAAAACCCGTGTTGCGGCCGTACAAGCCGCCCCGGTCTGCGGCAATGGCCGTGTTGAGCCAAACGCCCGCCGGTCGGAGCCGGACACTCACCGTGGCAATCCCCGACTGCTGCGTGGGCTCACCCAGAAAAGGCACCTGATACGTACCGGCATTCTGGCTGTACGATGCTTTGAACGAAAACCGAACGGCGTCGGCCACTTGCCCCGACAGCCCGGCATGGTACACCCGCACCCGGTTGTTGTTGGTAAACAGGTACGAAGGCAACTCAGGGTCGAGGTCGGTAGCGGGGGCAATAAACGGGGTGCCAAGCGAGCGGCCCCGGTACGACCAGCCATCGCGATACTGCCCGTGGTTGAAATAATCGTCGCGGCCCCGGCGTTTCGGGTCGCCATCGACAAAGGCATTGCCGCCCTGACTGTAGGTGTTCAGAAACTCCAGCACCAACGTATTCAGCCGGAAGCCACCGGTACTGGGTTTCCGGTTTTGTAGCCGCAGTCCGTGCAACCCATCGTCGATATTGATCAGGTAAAACAGGGAGCCATCTTCGTAAATACTCTGCCGATAGAGCATCACCGACACCGGCCCGAGCCGGACCTCGGCCCCCAGATCAATCGTACCCAGGTGATTGCCCACGCGGTTGCCCCGGTCAAAGGTGCTGTAGCGCGTCGTGTCGATTCCCCGCACCGTATTGAGGCTCGTACCGGCTATGGTGTACCAGTAATCCTGCCACGACGACGGAAACTGATCTCCTTTGATAAACTCGTTGGTCAGGCGTTTGGTACGCCCGGCCCACTGCGCCTGATGGTTGAAACCACCGTACAGTTTCAGCACCGCACCGGGGCGCCCCCACCGAACGTATACCGATTTCTGATGCAGCAGGGAGTTTTGGACAAAGCCGTTGTCGAACCAGCCCTGCGCAAAGGTACCCCGAATAGCCAACCGGCCGTTGGCGGGCCAAAACTGCGGGATAGCTATTTGCACCTTGATCATAGGCAGGGCATTACCCGACCAGCTGTACGAACCCGAACTCAGGGCCGAATCGGGGCCCAGGCCAAACACCTCCCGGCGTCGACCGGCATAGGCTTCAAATGCCCCGTAGCGGGCTTTCACGTAGGCTTCGGGCAAAAGCACCTGCCGGGTGGTGGGGCCGTAGTTGGCTACGGCTTCGAGGCCCCAGCCCCAGTCTATTTTTTGCAGCCTGGCCCAAAGGCTATCTCCACGCGTTTTAGGCGGTTTCCGGTAGTCGATCTGCCAGGCCGACCGCAGGCTGTAAAGCATTTCGGCCCGGGGCACCACACCGTATTGGTTGGCCCGAAACCAGAACGGCAGCTCACCTGCGGTAGATGCCAACCCTTTCAACTCCTGCCGGTACAGCAACGGCTTGGGGGCCTGCGCAAATACCGACGTGCCCAACAGGCAAATGATGACGAGTAAACGTAATTGCATGGAGCTGACTCTCGAATGATAACAGAGTGGGCAGGCACCCAATCAGGCACCTGCTCAAGCCCCTCGCAATTGTCATACCAAATACCCAAAACGGTGATATACGCTCCTTTCCGGTACACATGAAGCAGGCTTAGGTCAGCGCTACCGGGACAGCGGTTGTGTTTTTCACCTCATCCATCACAAAAAAACTGCTGATGTGCTGCACCCCGGCAATGACCGAAAACTCTTCCTGATAAAACCGGTTGTAATGGTCCATATCGCGCACAATCACCTTCACCAGGTAATCAAACGAACCTGATACCAGATTACACTCCAGCACTTCGGGGAGGGTCCGCACGATCTCGTTGAAATGGGCGAAAGTGTCACGGTTTTGCTTGTCGAGCGATACCTGACAGTACACCGTGAGCAGATTGCCGAGTTTGCGTCGGCTCACAAGGGCCACGTACCGGTCGATGTAGCCTTCGCGTTCGAGCCGCTTGATGCGCTCGTGTACGGGCGTCTTGGAGAGGTTGATCTGCTGCCCAATTTCGGCATTGGTCAGGTGGGCATTTTGCTGAAGCAGGGCGATAATCTGCCGGTCTATTTTGTCGAGCATACAGGATAGGCTTACAGACGTTGATCTCCCAACCGAACGACGTTCTGGTAAGTGAAACCAAATAAAGCCAGTTTCAGGAAATATTCCTACCAAAACGCAACCAATAAGACCTTAATCCCATTTTTTCTGACTTATTCAGAAATAAAGTAGGCGATTGTACTTTTGTTCTTTATAGACTTCATTGCAAAAACAGACGATCATGATTATTGGTGTTCCCAAGGAGATCAAAAATAATGAGAACCGTGTGGCGCTGACGCCCGCTGGCGTTTCGGAACTACGGAAGCATGGGCATACGGTGTATGTACAGGCTACTGCCGGCGAAGGCAGCGGTTTCCCCGACGAAGAGTACGTTGCGGCTGGTGCCACAATGCTTCCGACTATTGAGGAGGTGTACGGAATTGCCGAAATGATCATGAAAGTGAAGGAGCCGATTGCGGTTGAGTACGACCTGATCCGCGAGAATCAGCTTCTGTTTACCTACTTCCACTTCGCATCGTCGGAGGAACTGACCCGCGCCATGATTGCCAAAGGAGCGGTATGTCTGGCCTACGAAACGGTTGAGAAAAGCGACCGGAGCCTGCCCCTGCTCGTGCCGATGTCGGAAGTAGCCGGTCGGATGGCCGTGCAGGAAGGTGCCAAATATCTGGAGAAGCCCCTGAAAGGCCGGGGTATTCTGCTCGGCGGGGTGCCGGGCGTGAAGCCGGCGCGTGTGCTTATTCTGGGTGGCGGTATTGTGGGCACGCAGGCCGCTAAAATGGCCGCCGGTCTGGGTGCTCACGTGACCCTGATGGACATCAGCCTGGCCCGGTTGCGGTACCTGTCGGATATTATGCCCGAAAACGTCGACACCATCATGTCGAACGAGTACAACATCCGGGAAGAAATCAAACAGGCCGACCTCATTATCGGGGCTGTGCTGATTCCGGGTGCCAAAGCGCCCCACCTCATCACGCGCGACATGCTCAAGCTGATGCGCCCCGGTACGGTGCTCGTCGACGTAGCGGTAGACCAGGGCGGTTGTATCGAAACGTGCTCGCCCACCACGCACGAGAACCCCACCTTTATTATCGACGGGGTGGTTCATTACTGCGTGGCCAACATGCCGGGTGCCGTACCCTACACGTCGACACTGGCCCTGACCAACGCAACCCTGCCCTACGCCATGCAACTGGCCAACAAGGGCTGGCAGCAAGCCTGCCGCGACAATGCCGAGCTGAAAGCCGGCCTGAACGTGGTAGAAGGCAAAGTGGTGTACAAAGGCGTAGCCGATGCGTTCGGTTTACCGCTGGTTCCCGTAGCCGAGCTGCTCCAACAAGAAGAAACCGTGTAATTCATCAATAGACGGGGTGTCGGGGTAACTACCGTATTGGCCAACAGGCCTGTACAGTAGTTACCCCGCTCCTTTTTGGGGAATTGAGGGGTTCAGGGAGAGAGGTTTTCTGAAAACTTACCTCCGAATACCCAAATGGATTGGATTACTGAATCCAACCAGCAACTTCCACTGCCAGGGTCTGCGACCACTCCACTACTAATAATTTCCACTGCCAGGGTCTGCGACCACTGGCAGGGAAAATACAGGCACAACGTTTAACGCTTAGTTCCCCGCCAGCGTAGCCTTGACCAATTCTTCCCATTCGGCATCGAGCGAACCTCTGAACACCTCCGATTTGGCCCGGCGGTACCAGTAACCCGCGTTCCACTCGTCGCCTTCTTTGCGGTGCAGGTATGCGTGTAAACGGTCATACTCGCGGGTACCCTCGCGGCTCTGCGCAATGTTGTGCGCCTGCTCCCAATCGCCGTTGGCATCGTACCAAAGCGCCGTCAGCACAGGCGGCCAACCCGAAGCCGGGGCCGACTGGGCCAGTGAATGCATAAATTCAGTGTGTGTCATGTTGGTATAACGAGTCTGTTTCTGGAACATACAGTGTGGCCGGAACCGGGCCGTAAACCGAACCAAACGCTTCGCCAGCCCCTACCCGGCGGGCCAATTCGCGCGGGCCAGCATCCCCTACCCGTGCCAGCCAGCGCGACACCTCGACCGCCCCCGTGTAGTAGGCCAGCATAACGTGGTGATAGTCGCCCCCGAAAAAATCGCGCATCGATTCAAGGTCGGTGAGCGACAAAGCCATTTGCCGACCATAGGCCCGGTATTCCCACTCAGCCCGGAAATCGCGGGCCCGTTGCTGCCGGTCGGTGTGTGGATCGGTAAATCGGTAATCGACCATCAGCGCCAGTCCCTCATTGAACCACTGCGGAATCTGCTGCCGGGTGCGCCACCAGCCCACGCGGACCAGCAGTTCGTCGTGGCATCGCTCGTGCGCGATCACGTCCGCGCTGTTGCCTTCGGGGCCAAGCACAATGTACGAGCTACCCCAAGGCGTACCCAGGCTACAGCCCGCCGACGATTCGGCCGAACCGTTGCCGCAATACAGGGCGTATTGTTCCACGGAATGGCAGTAAATAAGGGTGGCCCGCCCGGTTTTGTCGCCCCAGAACTGCCGAATCCGATCGGTGGCCTGCCGGTCGTTCTGCAACAGCCGCTGCCGTTGGCGGGCGGGCGTTTGCCGGCTGATATACACCTGATTACCAGCCGACTGAACCGCTACGAAATCGTCATCGTATCCGACCGTGAGGCAACGCAACACTGCCGGAAATAGCCAAAGCACGGCCAAAGGCAGCACAATCAGAAACGATACGAAGAGCGAAAAAGGCGTAATTCGGCGCATTATGGGTATAACAAAGCGGCCCTACACGTGGTTATTTCCGATGATTACCCCCGTCTTATGCCTTCAATTTTATCGATTGGCGCGGGCATAGCTGGCCTGGCCGCTGCCCGCAAACTTATGCAAAAAGGCCATACCGTCACGGTTCTCGACAAAGGTCGGGGCGTAGGCGGCCGAATGGCTACCCGCCGTATGGAACAGAGCCGGGCCGACCACGGTGCTCAGTACTTCACGGCCCACAGCCCCAAATTTTCGGTCTTCGTCGAAGAACTCCTGCTGAACAGTGTAGCGGGCATTTGGCCCGTAGCGGGTCCGGACAACGACCGGCTGCCGTACATCGGCCGCGACGGAATGAGTGCCATCCCGAAGTATCTGGCTCAGAAACTTAACGTGGTAACGGGTGAGCGGGTTGTTCGGCTCGAAAAAATAGACCGTGCGGGTGCACCCGGCTGGCGCGCCACTGCCGAAACCGGCCATACCTTTGAAGCCGATCAGGTACTGCTCTCCATGCCCGCTCCGCAGGTACTTACCCTGCTTCAGGACAGCGGTCTCGACTCCACCGACATCGACCTGAACGCCCTGCAAGCCATCACCTACACGCCCTGCATTGCGGTAATAGCCGTACTCTCAGCACCAACCGCCATTCCGAAACCGGGGGCATTCCGACCCGAACAAGGCCCGGTAGCGTGGGTAGCCGACAATTATCAGAAAGGTATCTCGCCCAATCAGCCGTCAGTCACGATTCAGGCCGGGAGTGCGTTTAGCCTCGCCCATTTCGACGACGACCTGACCACGGTGGGCCAAACCCTGCTGCAATCAGTAGTTTCGGTGGTTTCTCCCGATCAGGTGGTCAGTTTTCAGGTACATCGGTGGCGGTATAGCCTCACCGAAACCCGGCACCCCGAACCGTTCCTACGGGCTCATACCGACGCCCCGCTATTGGTGGGGGGCGACGGCTTCGGGCCGGGAAACGTTGAAGGGGCCTATCTCTCAGGCTTGGCGATGGCCGAGGCCCTGGGCTGAGCCTCGGCCAACCCGTTTACCCGGCTATAATCCGTTCGGCTACTTCACGCCCGGTTTGCATGGCCGCGTTTAGCGATGGATAAGCCGTTTGGTCGCCACACTGGAACAGGCCATCGGCCAATTGCAATGGCTGATGGGCCTTATCAGGACCGTAAGCGGGCAGCGCTTGTGGAAGATGATAGGTACGCAGATGGCGCCACCGGCTCACCGATTCACCAAACCACTCGGTTAGCTCCTGCCGGATCCGCCCGGTCAGGGTCTGCTCATCAACCTGGTCCAGTCCCTGCGTACTCACCGACACCAGCGCCTGCCCAGCCGGCGCATACTCGGCCGACACATCGGTCATGACGGCCAGGTTGTGCACCGCCCCCGACCGCTTGGTGTTCAGCATCAGGAGTTTCTCGCCCTGCTTAACGGCTGGCTTGTCGGCCTCAGGCATGGCAAAATACGTACAGGTAGTATGCGTAAAAGCGGTTAAAGGCAATTCGGGCCGCCCCAGCAGCCGGGCCGCCGGAGCCGCATCAACGGCCAGGACCACGGCAGGGGCCGTCAGCACCTCACCCGATACCAGTTGCACCTCGCCCGCACTTACGCGCACCACCGGGCTGTTGAGCCGGATGCTGCCGGGCCGCAACCGGGCCGCAACCTGCGCCGGAATTTCGCCCATGCCGAGCGCGGGCACGGCCGCATCGCCAGTGTAGAACATGCGGAAGCAGAAATCGAAGAAATTACTCGATGTGCGGAGGTCATCTTCCAGAAATACCCCCCCGAAGAACGGCCGGAAAAACCGCTCGATCATCTGGTCCGAAAATCCCTCTTCGCGCAGATGGTCGAGGGTTGTGGTAGCTTGCTGCCGAAACAGCTCGTCCAGGGGCAAGGCCTGTGTATGCCGAAGCAGTGGCAGAATATTGGCTTTGTCGGTGAGCGTACCCACGGCCGACCCGAGCGTTTGAAACACGGTAGCCGGTTCGCGGAGCGGGTTGAGGAGTTTCATCCAGCCGTTGGGTCCGTCGTGAATCAACGCCCCCGACCGGAACGCCCGCAGTTGCAGGGCCGAATAGTTCAGCAACCGCTCCGCTTCGGGATACGCCGTCAGGAGAATCTGAAAGCCCCGGTCGAGCCGAAATCCATCGACAACGTCGGTACGAACGCGCCCGCCTACCCCGTCGGAGGCTTCGAGAACGAGGGTATCGTAACCAGCCTGCTGAAGGTAAACGGCACAGCTAAGACCGGCCATTCCGGCCCCGACAATAAGGATGGGTTGCTTGGACATAGATCGTCAGATTTGGTCGCCAAAATTAGTGTGTGCACGCCAATATGAGCGAGGAAACGGGCAGGTTTAGTAATTTTTCAAGAAGAATAGAATTTTTCAGGGCCAACAAAAACAAAAGCTACTGATAATCAGCAATCAAAAAAAAGTATTTCATTCTTATTCTTAGACTGCTTTATTTTGTCCTTAGGTTTACGACACAGAAGGCCTACACCGGGAGCCATTTGAGTAAATTGCCTTAGCCGCCGTGTGCGTTTTTGGTCTCTCTTCACCGGTTTATAGTGTAGGCACATGATTAACTTTCTGTAGACAATTTGCTTTTGGGTCAGTTACCAATCCAGACACCGTACAGAATCAGCATTACTTATGAGTTCATCAGCAACCTACGTGGTTCGGGAAGAAGAAGGGTTCCGTTATATCGACGAGGGGCAGGGCGATGTCCTGTTGTTATTACATGGTCTCTTTGGGGCCCTCAGCAACTGGGATGGTGTTATCCGGACGTTTTCGACGCAGTACCGGGTGGTGATTCCGGTTATGCCTATTTATGATATGCCCATGCGCGAGGCCAGCCTGGAGGGCCTGGTTGCCTTTATCGAAAAGTTTGTGGCGTATCGGAATCTCACTGACCTCACGCTGCTCGGCAACTCGCTCGGCGGTCATGTGGGCCTGCTGTACACGTTCAAACACCCCGATATGGTAAAGCGCCTGTTGCTGACAGGTAGCTCGGGTCTGTTCGAAAACTCGATGGGCGGCTCGTTTCCCAAGCGCGGTAGCTACGACTACATTGCCGAGCGCGTGGCCTACACATTCTACGACCCCAAGGTGGCTACCAAAGAGCTGATCGACGAGGTGTTTGAGATTACGAGCAGTATTCCCAAGTGCATGAACATTGTGCAGATTGCCAAGTCGGCCCAACGCAACAACGTGGCTAAGGACCTGCACAAAATCGACGTACCGACGTTGCTCATCTGGGGCCTCAATGATACCATTACGCCCCCCGAAGTAGCGCACGAGTTCAACCGACTGATCAAAAACTCGGAACTGCATTTTATCGACAAGTGCTGCCACGCACCCATGATGGAGAACCCCGAGCGGTTCAACGAGCTTCTGCTCGATTGGCTCGCCCGGCATCCGATTCAGACCGAAGAAAACGCACTGGCGTAGCGTTGATTCGGCCTATTGGGTATAAGTGAATGAACAATGTAAAATGCATAATGAACAATTGTATTCCCTGCTGATAATCAGCCATCTCATTGTACATTTTACATTTAATTCTGTCTGACTACTTAGTTAAACGAAAGCTTGCCGTGAGGTTTCAATCTGAAGCCACGCGGCAAGCTTTTGTTGTAATGTGTAATGTAATAATCAATTTATTGATAAACAGCCGATAACACCACCATTCATCATACATTATTCATTGTCCATCGTCCATTATTCATTCTCCATTCTCCATTAAAAACTCTGCCTTACACAAACCGGTACAGATATGGGGCCTTGTGGGGGGTACCGGCCCGACGCTCCGACAGCCGTTCGAGCATACCCGACGCCATCATCTTCTTGTAAAAATTACGGGCATCGAGCGAGTGGCCCAGAATCGTTTCGTGCAGCCGTTGCAGCTCAGGAATAGTGAATGATTCGGGCAGAAGGTGGCTAATCGGCTGATCGTTGAGCTGACGGCGCAGCGCCCGAGTGGCCACCTCGATAATGTGGTTGTGGTCGAAAAGTAGGCCGGGCACTTCGTCGAGCGGCCACCAACGGCATTCTTCAGTCAGAAAATCAGGCGTAGGCACCACTTTAGAGTGCTCCACCAACGCATAGTAGCCAATCGAAATGGTGCGCTCCGACCAGCTATCCGCATCGACGTTCAGGTTGATTTTACGCCAAACCGCGTCCTGATCGTACCGAACCACTGCACCAAATACGTAAAATTGTTGCAGAAATAGCTCATTTAGGCCCGTCCGTTCCTGCATCACACGCTCGGCCGCTTCGTCAACCGACTCCGTTTTTTTGATGAATCCACCGGGCAAACACCACTCATTTGTTCCTTTCCAGCGCAGAAGCAGCACGTTGAGCTGATTCTGGTGAAAACCAAAAATAACCCCGTCGATAGACAGGTAGCGGATACACTGCTCAGCAACTTCTTTCTGGAAATTTTTAGTCGGTTGATTATAATCCATCATAAAATTTTACAATCAAGGAAGGATAAGATAGGAGAAATAACACCTTTACGTACTTTTGACGTAAAGATAAACCATTGGCCTGCTTACCCGTAAGCAACAGGTCCCGGACAGTTTATCGGCCCAATCCAATGCCTTTTCGATGAAACGTCGACAATTTCTAAAAAAAACCTCAACGGCGGGCCTTGTCGCGCTCATTACCCCGCGCGGTCTGGTACAATTTGGGCAGCAGGCGGCCGAGGGCGGCACGCTCGTTGAGCGGTTTCAGACCCCTCCGCACACAGCTCGGCCACAAACCTGGTGGCATTGGATGAACGGCAACGTGACCCGCGAAGGCATCACGCTCGACCTGGAAGCCATGCAGCAAATCGGGCTGGGCGGGTTTCAGAATTTCGACGCGGGCACGGGTATTCCCAAAGGGCCTGTTCAGTACCTGAGCCCGGAGTGGTTGGCTCTCAAAGAGCACACCATTCGCGAGGCCGAACGGCTGGGGCTTGAGTTCACCATGCACAACTGCCCCGGCTGGTCGTCGAGCGGTGGGCCGTGGATTACGCCCGAACTGGCCATGCAACAGCTCACCTGGAGCGAAACCGGCCTTACCGGGGGCGGGCCTGTGCAGGTGGTCCTGCCAAACCCGGCGGCCAAACTGGGTTTCTATCAGGATGTAGCGGTGGTAGCGTTTCCGGCCCTGCCTGGCGAAGGCGCTCTGGACAAACTGGCCCAATCGCTGATACTTGGTAACCAGCCCATTACACCCACCCAACTAACCACCGGCGTCGCCCTCGACACGCCTACCACCTACCTGCAAATAGCCCTCGAATTGGCGATCACCATCAGCTCGGTAAGTTTTGCTGGCACCCGGATCGGTACAGGGGGCGGGGGTTTCGGCGGAGGGCCGGCCGTAACCGTCGAAGCCTCGGACGACGGCACGCAGTTTCGCAAGCTGGTAACCGGAAGCCTGACCGATGGGGTTACAGTGCTGGAATTTGGGGCCACCGCTGTCCGGTACATCCGGCTGTCGGCGGCCGCACCCGTCCGACTGGCACAACTGAGCTTTTCGGGCGCTACCCGCCTGACCGACTGGCGCAAAAAAGCCAATTACACCTTTGCCGGGGTAGCCGGGATGCAACCTCAAACGGCACCCGTGCTGGCCGAGTCGACCATTGCGCCTGACTCGATTATCGACTTAACGAGCCGGGTCGACAAGAACGGCCTGCTCACGTGGGACGCCCCCGCCGGACGCTGGACAGTCCTCCGCATAGGCTACACCCCTACCGGAAGCCTCAACCGGTCGGCACCGGACACGGGCGTGGGCCTCGAATGCGACAAATTCAGCGCCACGGCCATTACGTTCCATTTCAACAAGATGATGGAACAACTCTTGCCTACCCTCAAACCGCTGGCTAAGGCCGGCAAGGTGGGTTTGCTGATCGACAGCTACGAGGTGGGTATGCAAAACTGGACACCCCGATTCGAGCTGACCTTTGGACAACGCAACGGCTACCCGCTATTCCGCTATTTTCCGGCGCTGACAGGCCGCATTGTTGGCTCTGTCGACGATACCGAGCGGTTTTTGTGGGATTTTCGCCGGACACAGGCCGACCTCATTGCCGACAATTATTACGGTCAATTCACCGCGCTCTGCCACCAGCACGGCCTTATTTCGTACACCGAGCCCTACGACCGGGGACCCATGGAAGAGATGCAGATTGGAGCGCGGGTGGATGTGAACATGGGTGAGTTCTGGAACGGGCTGTCGAGCATTTTCCAGAACAACTGGACCATGCGCCGAACCACCAAACTGGCCGCGTCGATTGCCCACATCAACGGGCAGCGCATCGGCGATTTTCAGGTGGTCGGTGCCGAAGCCTTCACGGCCGAGCCGGAGTCGGCCCGGTGGCAGGAGTACCCGTTTGCGATGAAAGCGCTGGGCGACAAGCTGTTTACCGAAGGGCTCAACCGGGTCATTTTTCACCGGTACGCGCATCAGCCCCACCCCACCGCCGAACCCGGCATGACCATGGGGCCCTGGGGCATTCACTTCGACCGGACGAACACCTGGTGGAAACCAGCCAAAGCCTGGATCAGCTACCTGTCGCGGTGCCAAAGTTTGCTTCAGCAAGGCCTTTTTGTAGCCGACATCGCGTATTTCACGGGTGAAGACGGCAATGGATACGCCCTCGTCAACCCCGAAAACCTGGTGCCGCCCCCGCCCGTCGGCTACGATTATGACCTGATCAACGGCGAGACTCTACTGACTCGGGCGAGTGTTCGGAACAACCGCCTGACCCTGCCCGACGGACTAAGTTACGGGGTGCTGGTATTGCAGGATACGAAGGCAATGAGTCTGGCACTTCTCCGCAAGCTGCGCGAGCTGGTGCGGCAGGGGTTGACCGTGGTCGGTAACCGCCCCGAACGGTGGCTGGGCCTGCGCGGGGGGGCCAATGCCGCTACTGAATTTGGGCAACTGGTAGGCGAAATCTGGGGGACAGCCTCGGCCACTATGCCGAACCGGCCCGGCCGAGGGCAGGTATTTGGCACACAGCCCCTCGCCCCACTACTGCCAAAACTGGGTATCACGCCCGACGTCGTTGTGTGGTCTTCATCGGGCGATGCCCCGGTAACTTCTATTCACCGCCGAATCGGCAACGCGGAGGTTTATTTTCTGGCCAATCAGCGCCGAACCACCGAAAACCTGCTGGTCAGCTTCCGGGTGACCAACCAACAGCCCGAACTGTGGGACCCCGACACGGGCACCATCGCCCCCGTGGGCGTGTACGACCTTGCCGACGGCCGGGTACAGGTGCCACTCACGCTGGGGCCATCGGGCTCAATCTTTGTGGTATTTCGGTCGGTGGCCCCGGCCCGACGCATTCAGTCGGTGCTGGCGGGCAAAACGCCCATTCTGAGTACACAGCCGCCCCGTACCCAACCAACTCAGCGGTACGATTCGGTGACCAATACATTTACCCTTAGTTTTTGGGCCAAGCCTGAGCTGAATATCATGCTCACGACCCGAAACTTTATGGAGGGCATTGCCGACCCCTGGACCGACAATTACGCCATCTACCCGGCGTCGGGGCAGGCCCTGTACGGTGTGGGTCATGCTACCTGCGGCCTCACGGTCGGGCGCAACGGGGTGGCCGTTTGGGAACGGGGCGCGGGTAAACCTGTGCTCGTGCTGGCAGCCCCCACCGCTATTTCGGGCTGGAGTCACGTGGCCGTCGTGTATCAGGACGGTGCCCCCGCGGTGTACGTAAACGGCAAGCTGATCGAACAGGGGAAGAAAGGAACGGCTATTGTGCACCCGGCCCTCGGCCAGGCCCGGCTGAGCGACGGGGCTTCGTTTTACAACGGCGACATGACCGAGCCCCAACTCAACCCCGAAGCCCTCACGCCCGAACGCATCGCACAGGCTGCGGCTGGCACCCCGCCCCTCCCGCCCGAAAAGCGACTCATCGATATGGCCGCAACTGAAAAGGCCGGCTTACTGATCTGGCAGAATGGTCGGTACACTCTCCTCGATAGTACCGGTCGTGATTCAGTACAAAACGTGTCGGGGCTACCCAAACCAATTGAGCTGACGGCCCCGTGGACGGTGGCTTTTCAGGCCAACCGGGGCGCGCCGGCTCAGGTTACCCTACCCAAACTGATGTCGTTGCATCGGCATTCGGAGCCGGGAGTCCGATACTTTTCGGGGACGGCCACCTACACCCAAACGTTCAACATGCCGGGGGCAAGCCTGACCGCTAACCGCCGGGTGATACTCGATCTGGGCCGGGTAGAGGTGATTGCCGAAGTGCGCGTCAACGGAAAAGACCTGGGCACACTCTGGAAGCGTCCGTACCAACTCGACATGACCGACGCCCTGAAAGCCGGGGCCAATACACTCGAAGTCCGTGTGACCAACGGCTGGCCCAACCGGCTCATTGGCGACGCCCAACTGCCCGATGCCGACTCGTTTACGGCCGGAGCCGGGGCGGGCGGGTTCGCCAGCCTGTCGAACGGGGCCATTCAGACCCTGCCCGACTGGTACAAACAAGGCAAGCCCAAACCCGCCGACGGCCGCGTGACCTTTACAACCTGGAAACATTACGATAAAAATGCCCCCCTACTCGAAGCGGGCCTGATTGGGCCGGTGCGGCTACACGTAGGCGCGTGGGTAGCCCTGTAAGCAGAAACCATGAAAAAGTCCCTTACCTTACTCGCGCTGCTTTGCCTGCCTCTGCTGGGCTGGTGCGCGCAGGCCGACACCCTCGACATTCCGAGTGCGGCCATGAAACGGCCCATGCGGGCGGCTGTGGTGTTGCCCGAATCGTACAAATCGGCGGCCAAAAACAAAACCGCGTTCCCGGTGCTGTACCTGTTGCACGGGGGCGGAGGCCAATTCAGCGACTGGCTCAAGCAAACACCCGACAAAATGGCCGTGCACCGGCTGGCCGATCAGTACAACCTCATTATTGTGATGCCCGAGGGCGACCGGCTGGGTGGTTACCTCGACAGTCAGGTGCAGAAAGACAACCTTTTTGAAACCTACGTCTCGAAAGAAGTGGTCGAGAAAATTGACAACACCTACCGCACCATCCGCGACCGCAAAGGCCGGGTCATTACGGGTCTGAGCATGGGCGGGCATGGCGCGTTGTACCTCGCTACCCGGCACCCGGAGCTGTACTGCGCGGCCGGTAGCATGAGCGGTGCCCTCGACCTGAACTACAAAAACTGGCGCATCAACCCTGAGTTTGAAAAAGCCGTGGAAAGCGGCTTCAGCCGGATTCTGGGGTCGCTGGGAGCTACTCCTGACCTGTACGCAGCCAACTCAGTGGTGAATATGGTAGACCGGATGAAGGCAAACGGCCAGAAACTGATTATCGACTGTGGTGTCGACGATTTTCTAATTGAGCCCAACCGCGAGCTACACCGGCGGCTGGTGTACGCCAAAGTAGAGCACGACTACACCGAGCGGCCCGGCGGCCACACCTGGGATTACTGGCAAAACTCGTTACCCTACCACGTCTTGTTTTTCAGCAACATCCTCCGCACCAACGGTACGCTGGTTCCCTGAGCTCGTTTATCGTTTTTTGTTTTGGGTCTCCGTACTGGACATTAAATGTTGGACATTAGACGTTAGACCTCCCTACAGAATGGTAGTAAGTCTAACGTCCAGCGTCTAAAGTCCGAAGGTCCAGTACTGAAGTTTTGGGGGTATGGGAGTCGGCGCTCCGATGGAAGGTTTTGGTAGAAACCCCAACAAACCAAAGCACAACACTCTGATTCTTAAACAACCCCTTAATCAAAAACGACAAACAATAAACCAAAAACAATCAACCACAAACCTATGAAAACCCCCATTGCCAAACTACTGCTCCTGACCTTGACCTACCTGCTGGCAGGGTCGGTGTGGGCAGCCAAAGTAGATACCATTGATGTGCCAAGCGCCAGCATGAACCGTACGCTGCGGGCGGCCGTGGTACTGCCCGACCGGTACGTGAAAGCCAAAAAACGCGACGCCCGGCCCTTTCCGGTCCTGTACCTGCTGCATGGCGGCTCGGGCAGTTTCCGCGACTGGCTTACCAAAACACCCGACAAAACCCTGCTCCACCGGCTCGCTGATCAATACAATCTCATCATTGTCACGCCCGACGGCGACCCTACGAGCTATTATTTCGATAGTCCGCTGGTCAAGTCGAGTCAGTTTGAGACATTTATCTCCAAAGAGCTAATCGAAAAAATTGACAACAGCTACCGCACCGTACGCGACAAAAAAGGCCGCGTGATAGCGGGCCTGAGCATGGGTGGGCACGGAGCCCTGTTCATCTCGAGCCGCCACCCCGAGCTGTACGCAGCGGCCGGGAGCATGAGTGGAGTAATGAACATCAACACGGCCACCTGGAAAGTACCGGCCGAGTTTGCCAAATCGCGGGCCGACAACCTGGCCCGGCTGCTGGGGCCACCCCAACCGGGCGATGCCCCCTACCCCGACTACACGATGGTCACGCTGGCCGAGCGAATCAAAGCCAATAAGCTGCCCATTATGCTCGACATTGGGGTCGACGATTTTCTGATTGAAGGCAACCGCGATCTGCACCGCCAACTGGTAGCCAACCAAACTCCGCACGACTACCTCGAACGGCCGGGCGCGCATACGTGGGCGTACTGGGACAACGCCCTGCCCTACCAGGTTCTGTTCTTCAGCAAAATTCTAACCGCCAACGGGGTGCTTGTTCCCTAACTCGCCTGATGAAAAAGACACTCCTACCCCTGCTCGGTGGCCTGCTGGCAGTAGCGGCTACGCTGGCGTTTCGGCCTACCCTGCGCGATACCGACCCCGTTGCCATAACCGGTGGCCGTATATCAGGGACGTATAGCGCACAGGGCGATGTTCAGATTTTCCGGGGGGTTCCGTTTGCGGCCCCGCCCGTAGGTGCCCTGCGCTGGAAAGCCCCGCAGCCCGTACAGCCCTGGACGGGTGTGCGCCGGTGCGACGCCTTCGGGCCAAGCCCCGTGCAGGGCGTACCTGCGCCGTTTGGTCCGTGGAGTGCCGAATACCTGATTCCGAAAGAACCCATAAGCGAGGATTGCCTCTATCTGAACGTCTGGACACAGCGCCGGTCGGGCCCGAAACAGCCCGTTCTGGTGTGGGTCTACGGCGGAGGCTTCAATAGTGGAGGCAGTGGGGTTCCGATTTACGACGGCGAAGCGATGGCCCGCAAAGGCATCGTATTTGTGAGTTTCAACTACCGGGTAGGCTCACTCGGCTTCTTTGCCCACCCCGAACTCACCCGCGAGTCGGGCCGGGAGGCATCGGGCAACTACGGCCTGATGGATCAGGTAGCAGCCCTCCGGTGGGTGCAGCAAAACATTACTCAGTTTGGGGGCGACCCCGCCAACGTCACCATCGCGGGGCAATCGGCCGGGTCGATGAGCGTGAACTGTCTGGTGGCTACTCCGCTGGCGAAAGGGCTTTTTCAGAAGGCCATCGCCCAAAGCGGTGCCAACATGGCCGCGCCCGGCCCCTCATTGTCACAAGCCGAAGAAAGTGGCCTGAAACTGGCGCAGGCCCTCGGGGCTACCAGCCTGGCCGACCTCCGGGCGTTGCCAGCAAGTCAGATTATTCAGAAAGCACAGAGCATCCGGGGGCCAATTGTGGACGGGTACGTGCTGCCCGAACCGATTCCGGCCATTTTTGCCGACCGGAAACAAAACGATGTGGCCCTGCTCACCGGCTGGAACGAAGACGAGGGGATGCGCTTTGGGCCACCCCAAACCGCCGACGCGTACCGGAAGCAGATTGAACAACAGCAAGGCCCCAACGCGGCCGACTTCCTGAAACACTACCCCGCTACCACCGATGCCGAAGCGGCTACCTCACAGATGCGGGTTTCGCGGGATATGATTTTCGGGGCGCAAAACTACGCCTGGGCTAACCTTCAGAGTGGGCAGGGGAAACCCGTATTTGTGTACCGGTTCCGGCGGAAAGTACCCGCCACGGGCGAGTACGCCCAGTACGGCGCATTCCATACCGGCGAGGTAGCCTACGCCTACGACAATCTGCGGTTTATCGACAAAAGCCTACGCCCCCTGCAACCCGCCGACGACGAACTGGCCCGCCAGATGTCGGCGTACTGGGCCAACTTTATCCGCACCGGCAACCCCAACGGCGCAGGCTTACCCACGTGGCCCGTGTACTCGGTAGCCTCGAAACAGGTGCTGATGCTCGACACCCAGATTAATGCCCAGCCCCTGCCCGACCAGGCCGCGCTCGATTTCCTGTTCAAAACCATGATTCGTCCCTAATACCCCTTCAGTTTTCACGTACAACCCCAATGTTTATGCAGTTCTCCAAAACCCTTTTGTGGCTGGCCGCACTGGCTATGCCCTTGCTCACTAAGGCGCAAGCCCCAAAAACGCCTACGCCCATTGTAGCGGGTAAAGATGTAGCCGTGGTGGCTACCGAGTCGGGCAAGGTGCGCGGTTACATTCACAACGGCACCTACACGTTTAAGGGCATTCCGTACGCCAAAGCGGAGCGGTTTATGGCCCCTACCAAACCCGACGCCTGGACGGGCGTGCGCTCGTCTACAACCTACGGGCCGGTTTGCCCCATCGACCCCACCACCACGGTCAATGATGAGATCGAGTTCTCGTTTCAGCACAACTGGGGTTACATGAACGAAAACTGCCTGAGCCTGAACGTTTGGTCGCCCCAACTGACAGCAGGCAAAGCGCCCCGGCCGGTGCTGGTGTGGTTCCACGGCGGTGGGTTCTCGGCGGGTTCATCGGTGGAGTTGCCGTCGTACGATGGTGAGAATCTGGCCAAAAAAGGCGATGTGGTCGTCGTGACGGTCAATCACCGGCTCAACCTGCTGGGTTTTCTGGACCTGTCGTCGTTTGGCGACAAATACAAAAACTCCGCGAATGCAGGCATGCTCGACTTGGTTGCATCGTTGCAATGGGTGAAACAAAACATTGCTCAATTTGGGGGCGACCCCAACAACGTCACCATCTTCGGGCAGTCGGGCGGGGGCGGCAAAGTGACCACCCTGATGAATGCGCCGTCGGCCAAAGGGCTGTTCCACAAAGCGATTGTGCAAAGTGGCAGCTACCTAAGCAGCTTCACGAGCCGGGCATTGGCCCAAAAAGTAGGAGCCGCCATGCTCGACGAGCTGAAGCTGCAACCTTCGCAGGTTGATTCGCTGCAGACTATGTCGTATGAGCGCCTGAGTGCCGCCAGCAAGCGGGCCCTGCGCAAGGTCAACGAAAGCCTGAAACCTGAAGAGCGTTCGGGATTTGGGCTGGGCTGGGGGCCGGTACTGGATGGCCTGTTTCTGCCCTACCAGCCGAGCGAAGCAGCCGCCCGCGAACTGGCTAAAAATATCCCGCTGCTGGTGGGCTCAACCAAAACCGAGTTTGGTCCGTTTAACCCCGCCAACCGCGAAACCGACCTGAACAATGCCAAAGCAAGCCTGCAAAAGCGAATGGGCGACAAAACCGATGCGTACATGGCTGCCGTTCGGAAAGCGTACCCCGAAACCGCCAAAGCATCGGACTACCTCGACGTAGACATCAACTTCCGGGCGGGGGCTATTCGGCAGGCCAACCAAAAAGCCGTGGCCGATGCCGCACCTGTGTACATGTACCTGTTTAGCTGGGCCTCGCCCGTAAACGACGGTATGTACAAGTCGATGCACTGCATGGAGTTGCCGTTTGTATTCGACAACATCAGCCGGTGCGAAGAGATGACGGGCGGTGGCAAAGAGGCCCACCTCCTCGCCGACCGCATGAGTCGGGCCTGGCTGGCGTTTGCCCGCACCGGCAACCCCAACCACAAAGGCCTGCCCAACTGGCCGGCTTACAACCCGCAAACCGGTGCCACCATGCTGTTCGACAATACGTGTCAGGTAAAAAACAACCCCGACAAAGAGCTGCTCGAACTGGCCCTGGGAAAACCGTTGTAAGTGCTTTTGGTAAGAAATTGGCTAAGTGAAACAAATAGAACGCGGATGACGCGGATTGGGCAGATATACGCCGATTCCCTTTAGTAATCCGCGTATATCAACTCAATCGGTGTCATCCGCGTTCTATCACGTCACAGTACATAAGTGAATGAATAATGTAAGATGAACGATTGTACTACCTACTGACAATCAGCCATTTCATTATACATTTTACATTATTCATTTTACTTTTAATTCTGCTCTACTTAGTTGCGTTTGAATTAGTCCTTAACAGCGTAGCTCCGAACCAGTTGGCGGGGCTACGCTGTTGTGTTTGTAGACCACCATGAAACGTACACACTTTCTGCAAACGCTCCTGACCGGAGCCCTTGGTATGAACACCTTATCGGCTTTCAAGCAATTTACCGATACACTGCCCGAAGGCGAAACCCTGATGCCCGTTTTGTTTGTGGGCCACGGCTCGCCCATGAACGGGATCGAAGACAACGATTTTAGCCGACGCTGGAAACAGATGGCCACCGAGATGCCAACCCCTACGGCGGTGCTGGTGGTGTCGGCCCACTGGTTTACGCGGGGCACCAAAATCACGGCGATGGACAAACCCCAGACCATTCATGACTTTGGTGGTTTCCCGCAGGCCTTGTTCGATGTGCAGTACCCCGCCCCCGGCAACCCGGCGCTGGCCAAGGAGACGGCCGCCCTGATCCGGTCGACGCCGGTGGAGCTAAACCACGACTGGGGGCTGGACCACGGCACTTGGACTATTGTGCGGCACATGTACCCGCAGGCCAATATTCCGGTGCTTCAGTTGAGCATCGACTTCTCCAAAGGGCCGCAGTACCACTACGACCTCGCCCGTGAGCTGTACGCGCTCCGCCGGAAAGGCGTGCTCATTATGGGTAGCGGCAACATGGTGCATAACCTGCGGATGGTAGCCTGGGACAAACTGAACGAACCGAGCTACGGCTATGACTGGGCCATCAGCCTCAACGATACGTTTAAGCAGCTCATCAGCCAAAACGACGTAAAGCCCCTCATAAACTACAGCAGCCTTGGCCGCGAAGGAGCCCTTGCTATTCCTACCCCCGAACACTACCTGCCCTTGCTGTACACGCTCGGACTACGGACGGGTAAAGACGCTGTATCGTTTTTTAACGACCGGGCCGTGGGCGGTTCACTCACCATGACCTCGGTCCGAATCGGTTAACTCCACACCCTATGCTCGATCAGATCATCGACGCCCGTACGGCCTCACTCGGCAACGGATTCAGTGTCCGGCGGATTCTGCCCTACCGGCTTCGGCGGATGCTCGGGCCGTTTATTTTCATGGATCATGCCGGGCCGGTAAACATCATCCCCGATCGGGTGGCCGACATGGATGTACTGCCGCACCCACACATTGGGCTCTCTACGGTCAGCTACCTGTTCGATGGGCAGGTGACCCACCGCGATAGCCTTGGGGTGCAGCAGGTGATCCGGCCGGGCGAGGTGAACTGGATGAAGGCCGGCAGCGGCATTGCCCACTCCGAACGGTTTGAAGACCCCGCCATGCTGGCCGGGGGGAAGCTGGAGATGATTCAGACGTGGGTGGCCCTGCCCGAAGCTGACGAAGAAAGCGCCCCCACCTTTGAGAACTACCAGCCCGAAATCCTACCCGTGTTTACGGACAAGGGTGTCTGGATGCGCCTGATTGCGGGCGACGCCTTCGGGCTCACCAATGCGGTAAAAACACACTCGCCCCTGTTTTATGCCCATGTGGTGTTGCAGGGCGGCACGCGGTTCGGATTGCCACGCGGCCATGCCGAACGTGGGGCGTATGTGGCCAAAGGTAGCGTAGAGGTCAACGGACACCGGTATGGCGTGGGGCAGTTGCTGGTGTTTACGCCCGGCATTGATCCGGTGCTGATAGCCCACGAAACCTGTACCCTCATGCTGCTGGGCGGAGAACCACTGGGCGAACGGTTTATCTGGTGGAACTTCGTATCATCGCGCCGGGACCGGATTGAACAGGCCAAGGCCGACTGGGAAGCGGGCCGTATTGCGTTGCCTCCCAACGACAACGTCGAGTTTATTCCGTTGCCGCACGATACCTCCCGCCCGGCCGGGGCTCCGCGCACACCGCCCCCGCCCGCGCTCTCGTAGACCGCACTGGCGCGCCCGAAAAAGAGAAAGCCTGACTCCAGCAGAGCCAGGCTTTGCCAGTTGTGTATAGCCTTACTTATCAATGAATAGGCAACCCAACAGGCCGTATTGTTTCCCCATTGGCCTCACCGAATGAGGCTACGGCACATTTACCTTGTAATTTTGCTCAACCTAACCCTCCTCAACTTCTGACGCCATGCTCCCATCCGAACCAACCCGTTGCCCGCGCTGTCACCGGCCGTTTGCGTGCCGGGCCGCTGCCATCCGCACCTGCCAATGTGCGGCTGTACCCCTCACGCCCGCCCAACGCGAATACATAGCCTCTCGCTACAAGGGGTGCCTCTGCGCTGAGTGCCTGCAGGCACTTGCCCGCGAAGTAACCCCCTGATACCGCCTTGCCCATTCTGCCTAAATTCCGTTATTTACAGCCGTTTCCGTAGCCTCACGCCTACGGGTACGGCACGTATGACCAAGCGCGACTTTCTCCGTTCCTTTACGGGCCTTGCGGCTCTGCCGTTTACGCCCCTCCACAACCTGCTACAAACCATCGAGGGCCTCCCGGCCGATACCGTAGCCCGCGAAGAAGCCTTCTGGGAAAGCCTACGGTCGCACTTTACGGTCACCAACGACTTTATCCACCTCGAAAACGGCTACTACATCCTGGCTGCCAACGAGGTGATGGACGCCTTGGTGAACCACGCCCGCACCGTAAACCGGGTGTCGTCGTACTATATGCGAACCCGGCAGTTCGACGATAAACTCGCCGTTCGGAAACAATTGGCCGAAGTAGTAGGCTGCTCGTCTGACGAATTGATTATCACCCGTAACACGACCGAATCGCTCGATACCGTGATTTCGGGCATCGACTGGAAACGGGGCGACGAGGCCGTGATGGCCGTGCAGGACTACGGGGCTATGCTCGATATGTTTGCCCAACAGGCCCGGCGGTACGGTATAGTGAACCGGGAGGTGGAGTTGCCCAACCACCCGCAATCCGACGACGAGCTGGTGAGCCTCTACGAAAAGGCCATCACGCCCAGGACCCGACTGCTGATGTTGTGCCACATCGTGAATATTACGGGTCAGATTCTGCCCGTTCGGAAAATTGCTGATATGGCCCACCGGCACGGCGTGGAAGTGATGGTCGACGGGGCGCATGCCGTTGGGCATTTCGATTTCCGGCTGCCCGACCTCGGCTGCGATTACTACGGCAGCAGCCTGCACAAGTGGCTGGGGTGCCCGCTCGGTGCCGGGATGCTCTACGTTCGGCGCGACAAGGTGAAGGGGCTATGGCCTATGTTTGGCGATGCGGGTTTTGCCGACGACGACATCCGTAAACTAAACCATACTGGTACCCACCCCGTCCATACCGACCTCGCCCTGGCCGATGCCATTCGGTTTCACCAGATGATCGGCATTGCCCGCAAAGAGGCCCGGCTGCGCTACCTGCAAACCTACTGGACTTCGAAAGTGCGGTCGGTGCCCAATATTATAGTCAACACGCCCGCCTACCCGGCCCGGATGTGTGGCATTGCCAACGTGGGTATTCGCGGCATGAAACCGACCGACCTGGCCAAAACCCTGTTTGACCGATACCGAATCTGGACGGTGGGCATTGAGCGGGCCAATGTGCAGGGCGTGCGCGTGACCCCGCACCTGTACACCACCACGGCCGAGCTGGATACGCTCGTAAAAGCCCTGCGCGAATTGGCCGCCTGACATACGGTTGGCTCCCTTTACGGCGTTGACAGAAAGAGACCCGCAGGCCAGATAACTTGATGTAACCTTAGAATGCCTTACACCAGATGGTGTTCAACCGGGCCTTACCAAAATCCTACGTTTCGCCGACGGCTCTGCTACCCCACTAACTTTTACAATAACCTTTTGGAAACTCTGACAACTTTTTCTTAGTTTTCCCTCATACAGTTTTTCCAGCTGTTTGTGCCCGTTATGCTTGCTGCTGAATTGATCGATCCTATGCTGCCAGCGCTGAAGCCTGCCGACACCGTCGGGGAGGCTCTGAATTGGATGCAGGAACACCGCATCGGCCAGATGGTGCTGACCGATCAGACGGAGTACAAAGGCTTGCTGTCGGAAGATGTGCTGATGGACGTGGCCGACGAAGACCGCCCGCTCTCGGAAGTGATGCGGTTGTTTGAGCAAGTGTACGTCTACGAAACCCAGCACGCCCTTGAGCTGCTGAGCGTAGCCCTTGAGCACCGGCTCGAAGTATTGGCCGTGCTCAACGACGCCAAGGAGTTTATGGGTACGGTATCGGTCAACGAACTACTCAAGAACTTCGCCAACGAGCTGGGCATGACCGAGGCCGGGGCCATTCTGATTCTGACCATCGACGAGCGCGACTATTCACTGGCCGAAATTAGCCGCCTGATTGAGTCGAACAACACGAAAGTAATCAGCAGCTATTTTAGCAGCGCGGCTTACGGCATGCCCGACAAGTCGCGGCTTACGTTGAAATTGAACCGGCGCGACATTGGCCCGGTTGTTTCGACCCTCGAACGCTTTGGCTACAACATCGAAGCGGCTTTTGCCAATGCCCCCATCGAAAGTATTGATCAGGAGCGGCTCGATTTGCTGCTGCGCTACCTTAATACGTAGTTTAGAGTTCTCGGTTTAGAGTTCCGGTTTACCGTTGGGGTTCAAAACCGAGTACTGAAAACGTTTTTTCATGAAAATTGCCATTCACGGGCGTAATTTCAGCGTACAAACCAAGCCGTACGTGCAAGCCATGTTCGACGATCTGGTCGAGCGACAGGCGGAAGTACAGATTTCGCACGGCTACCACGAGTTTCTCAACTTTGCGGGCGTTGCCCATCCTTTCCAGTCCACCTACCGCACGCCCGAAGAGCTTTTTGATGCCGATTTTATGCTCAGTCTCGGGGGCGATGGTACGCTGCTGGAGGCCGTTGCCCACGTTGGTGCCCGACAAACTCCGATCGTCGGAATCAACATCGGGCGGCTGGGGTTTCTGGCAACGGTGGCCCCTACGGCTATCAAGTACATGCTTCACGCCATTGTAAACGGGCAGTTCACGATTGATGAGCGCTCGCTGGTGAGCCTGCAAACCGACAAGGATATTTTTGAAGGCATCCCCTTCGCCCTGAACGATTTCACGATTACCCGCACCGAAATGTCGTCGATGATTACGGTGCATACCTACCTCGACGGGCAGTTTCTGAATTCCTACTGGGCCGACGGGCTCATTATATCAACCCCCACGGGGTCAACGGGTTACTCGCTCAGTTGCGGAGGACCGGTGCTGTTGCCTCACACGAATAACTTCATTATCACCCCTATCAGCCCGCACAACCTGAACGTGCGTCCCATGGTCGTGATGGATTCCTGCCAGCTTTCGTTTGAGGTTTCGAGCCGGAGTGGCAATTTCCTGGTCGCCCTCGACTCTCGCTCCCGTACGGTCGATGCCTCGACCCGCCTGAGTGTGCAGAAAGCCGACTTTTCGGCCCGGCTTGTCAAACTCAATGACGACAATTTCCTCAACACTCTGCGCAGTAAACTCAACTGGGGCTTCGATATTCGGAATTGAAGGAGTGAGGAGACAGGAGTGAGTAGTGAGGAGTTGCTGACGCGTAAGCAATACTCGTGCGTCAGCAACTACTCACTACTCACTCCTATCTCCTACCTCCTTATCCCTTTGGCATAATTTTCGTACGAGATTTCCAATAAAATTCAGTTCATAGCCGTTTCGGAAATAGTCGACTTCGGTCGATAATCAGTTCGTAGTGGTTTTATCCTCAATATATGAAGCGTATACACGCATTGACCTCGGGTATTTTGTCGGCGTTGTTAGTGAGCGCGGGCATTCAGGAGAGTATGGCGCAACGCCGACCGAATACCCAATTTGCCCCGTACTCTGAAGTCGGCGTAGGCGTAGGTACGTCCAGCTATTACGGCGATTTGGCCGGCTACCGGGCTGCGCCCAAAGCTACGTTTATCATGCTTCGCTGGAATGCTGGCCTGCACTACACCCGGCACTTTACGCCCCGCATTGCCGCCCGGGCTGGCTTCACCTGGGCACGTATTGCGGGCGACGATTACACGTTCAATAAAGGCAATGGAGGTGGCCCGGTGCAGTACGCCCGAAACCTGCATTTCCGCAACGACCTGAAAGAGTTTGCCCTGACGGGAATTTACAAGTTCCGCCCGGATGGCCGCAACTCCAACCAACGCGCCAAAGTATCGCCCTATGTATTTGCCGGGTTAGCTCTGGTGGCCCATAGCCCCGAAGCCCGCACACCCGTTGATTACGTGGATCCCAACAACCCCGATGCTACCGACAGCGGACGCCGTTGGGTAAAACTGCAACCGCTGGGTACCGAAGGGCAGGGACAGCCCAACTATGCCAAGCCATACTCCCTCGTGACGCTGGCCATCCCCGTCGGGTTTGGAGTCCGCTACAAATACAACGACGATTTCACGATTGCGGCTGAGATTGGTTACCGCTACGCCTTCTCCGACTATCTGGACGATGTAGGTGGCCCATACGCTGCCGACGGCACCCTCTCGGGTCTCTCGGCAACCATGGCCGACCGCCGGGCCGAGCAGTTTGCCGCCCGCAAAAACAAAGACCGCGACCCCAAACTATCGGATCTGGCTCTAAACGATCCCGGTGCGTTTACAACCACAACCCGGGGAGCCAAAGGCATTTTGTCGGATGGGTATCTGCTCACACAAGTTCAGCTCATCTATACCATTCCGGGTAAAATCAAGTGCCCACCGATTCGGTAAAGAAGTTTAGGATTTTAAGTTTTGAGTTTATAGTTTTTTGTGAAGAGGTCGACTCTCAATCTGCATGCCTGCTTGCCTGAATAGTAAACACACAGCCCGACTAACTACGGTCGGGCTTTTTATCGGTCTTCTGATGATGACCCTCGCTACCTACGCCCAGCAGGTTGAACTGGGCGGGGGCTTAGGCGGGATGCTCTACAAAGGCGATCTGGCGCCGAGCCTGAATCCCCGGTTTTATCGGCCCGCTGGCAACCTGTTTTTCCGGTACAATTTTACGCGGTCGTTTTCCATGCGGGCTGGCATTGCCATGGGCGGCATCAAAGCCGAAGACCGGGTCAGCAGCGATCCTTTTCAGCAAGCCCGCAACCGGTCGTTTCGGACCCGCATTGGCGAGGCTACCGTGGATATGGAATACTTTTTCCGTGACTTCAAAATGCTGCGCCGGGTTAAAAACTGGTCGCCGTATGTGTTTGGTGGGATAGGTTATATGTCGTACAGCCCCCGCAACGAAGGCGGCCCTCGGGTAATGTACCCCCTGGGCGTTGGTCTGAAATACGAGATCAAACGGCCCTGGAGCATTGGGTTCGAGTTTGGCACCCGGTTCACCCGCAACGACGACCTCGACGGGTTGGGCAAAGCCGCCGGGGCACCGCGCTTAGCATCGGGCAATCCGGCCCTCAATGATAGCTACACCTATACGGCTATTACACTCAGTTACACGTTTTACAAGATTACGTGCCCCGAATAGAGCCGCAATATGTTGCGGCTCATGAGCGTCAGCAAAAGCATCGGCTCATAGGCGTCAGCAAAACTGACTCATGAACGTCAGCAAAACCTTGCCGTTGCTGAGCCGCAAAATGTTGCGGCTCTACTTTTTCCGTACTTTTGCCCTTCATTCAAGTAATCTGTTCGGTGAAAGTTCATTTAGGTGATCTTATGCGGTTTTGGGGCATTGTGGCAGCAGTCGTTTTGGGAGGGGTAAACGTGGCATCGTCACAAGCGGTAACCAGTGCTCCGGCCGAAGCTACCCTATACAGCTATTGCACACAATTTCAGGGTCTCTACGTAGAAATTCGGCAGCAAACGGTCACTCCATCCGAAGCACGACTTCGGTTCAGCCAGATTATGAATGGGTTGAAAGCCCGGTTTGCGGGCAACGGCACCTCGGCCGGGGCTATCATGGGCGCCGATACCCTGACACCTGCCGACAGTGTGTCGCTCGACAGTCTGCAACGCTCAGGTAATTACTTTGTGTTTCCGTTGCGGGGCTACGGCCCCAGCGCCATTGGAGGAACGCACGGCGAAGGCTACCGGGGCAAAGGATTCGATCTGTTCGACTATAACGTGCGGGGGAGCCACCCGGCTCAGGACATTTTCATTCGCGATACCAATCAGGATTGCCTCGACGACCGCACGCGCCAGCCCGTTGATATTCTGGCCATGACGAGCGGATTGGTGCTTGCCATTGAAACTGGCTGGCAACCCGGCAGCGAATACCGGGGTGGCAACTGGATCTGGGTGTACGACCCCGTGATGCACGGTTTGTTTTACTACGCTCACAACAACGTCGTCGACGTAACGCCCGGCCAATGGGTACAGGCGGGGCAAAAACTGGCAACCATGGGCCGGTCGGGCTATAATGCCTACAAGACTCGCTCACCCACGCACCTGCACCTGATGTATCTGCACCTGTTGCCCGACGGCCTACCCGTTCCGCGCAACACCTACAGCTGGCTCCTGACAGCCCGACGACAATGATTTACTAGCGATGCGTGATAAATGATGAGTGATGAGTTTGCTGACGCCAGAGTATGGTTTTTTGTCAGCAGGCTCATCACTCATCGTTTATCACGCATCACTCTTTGCTACGACTCCCGAACCAGACTCACCCCCGACAGGAAGAAAATCATACCCACGATAAAAGGCGCGGCCGATTCGCCTTTGCTGATGCTCATGCCCAGCACCGGCTTTCCATCAGACAGGAAGGCCACACAGGCGAACAGGACCACAACAGTACCGATAATGGTCAGGGCAGCACCGAAAAAACGGCGAAATTGATTGTTATTCATTGGTATAGCTCCAGATAGATATTGAATGATTGCGTGCTTGGATTACTGAGTAATTGACGTTCTCCAACCCTTAACTCTTTAACCCATAACTCGTATTAGCTTACTTTCTCCAGCCCCCGTTTACGGCCTTCTTCGAGCAAGTAGGGCATGGCTCCTTCGAGCGTATTGGGCACCGTACCCTCGATGATGGCTTCCCGAACGGCCGTTTTCAACTCACCAATGGCCGGCGACGGCTTCAGACCGAACGTTTCCATAATGAGCTCGCCGGTAATTACGGGCTGAAAACTGCGTAGTTTATCCCGTTCTTCCAAATCATGCAGTTTGCGCTCCACCTTATCGAAGTTACGCAGGTGTTTTTGCACCTTCTCGTAATTCTTGGAGGTGATGTCGGCCCGGCACAAGGCCATCAGCCCATCGAGGTCTTCGCCTGCATCCACCAGCAACCGGCGCAGGGCCGAGTCGGTGATGGTCTCTTTGACGAGCGCAATGGGGCGTAGGTGCAACCGAACGAGCTTCTGCACGTACTTCATTTTTTCGTTGAGCGGCAGCTTCAACTTCCGGAAAATACCCGGCACCATGCGCGCGCCGAGGTCTTCGTGCCCGTGAAACGTCCAGCCCACCCGATTATCAAACCGTTTGGTAGCCGGCTTGGCAATATCATGGAGTACAGCCGCCCAACGGAGCCAAAGCTCGGTTTCAGGGTCAGGGGCCGCTTTGGCCGGGTTGGTCCGGTTGGCCACGTTGTCCAGCACCTGAAGCGTATGGTAAAAGTTGTCTTTATGCCCTTTACCATCCACAAACTCGGCCCCACGCAGCAAAACAAACTCCGGGAAAATAAGGTCGAGCAGGCCCGCGTGGTACAACAGCTTAAACCCGTACGAAGGCGTGGGGGCCATGATGATCTTGTTCAGTTCATCAGCAATGCGTTCAGCCGAGACGATACTAATCCGGTCTTTCATGCGCGTAATGGCATCAAACGTATCGGGCTCAATATCAAAATTCAGCTGAGCCGCAAACCGGATAGCCCGCATCATGCGCAGGGGATCGTCGGAAAACGTAATGTCGGGCCCCAGGGGTGTCCGAATCACCTTACGCCGGAGGTCTTTCAACCCGTCGAACGGGTCGATAAGCTCGCCGTAATTGGCCCGATTGAGCCCAATACCCATAGCATTGATTGTGAAGTCACGCCGGTTCTGATCGTCTTCCAATGAGCCATCTTCCACAATCGGCTTGCGCGAGTCGGCCCGGTACGATTCGCGCCGGGCACCCACAAACTCGACTTCCAGGCCGTCGGCTGTTTTAAGCATAGCCGTGCCAAAGCTCTGAAACACGTTGACCGGCACCCCCAGCGCCGTACCTACCGCCCGGGCCAGTTCAACCCCGCTGCCAATGCACACCACGTCGATGTCTTTGGAGGGCCGCTTGAGCACGAGGTCGCGCACATAGCCGCCAATCACGTAGGCCGGTACGCTCAGGGCGTCGGCCTGTCGGGCAATCAGTTCAAAAATAGGATTTGTATGGAGTGTCTCCGAGAAATTCATAAGCAATGACTGATCAGCGGTTAGCGCCGGATAAACTCGACCTCACCGTTGAATCCGAGCCGCATAATCTGCGGTTTCTGAATGGTTGACACCACCTGCCCCATGCCCCCTTCGATGGCTGCCTGCGCTTGCGCCGGTAGTGTATTTGTTTCAAACGGAAGCGTCAGGAGTCCTTTTCCATACCCCCCCAGAAACCGCTGAATATCGGCATTAAGCGAGCGCCGGATGGCAATCTCGGGCGATTTTTCGAGCAAGGCAGGAGCCACGTTTTTGCCCTGTTCATACAAAACGGTCAGCGGCTTTTGGGCAAACTCGACCAGATCGAAAGCGATTTCGGGCATTCTGACCACGTACATGCCTACCTGCTCGGTGGTTTGGGTCAGAATGGTTGGCAGATACGGCGTACCCAACTCAAACTGAAGCTGAAGCAGTTGGGCGACGGCCGCATCGTTTTGCGGGTCGGCGGCTACGGAAAAGCCGGTTTCGTCGGCCAGGCCAATAAGTTTACCCTGCCGGAGCAGATGCGTGAGTTCGCGGGGTGATTGTATCATACGGTTGTAAACCCGCAAAGATACGGTCAAGTTTCCAAACGGGCCTTCTAAACCTGCAACCGGGCCCGAACACATTTACGCCCGTTTTACAAATTACCTATGCAAACCAAACTGAGTCTCCTGCTTGTAAAACCAGGTTGCGAGCTCAAAATCATTCTGCTTAATGGCCAGGTTTTTCTGTTGCCGAAAATGCTTTTTTTGCTCTTCGTACACCAGCAGTTGTGGTATATCGGGCAAAGTTTCAATCGGATTATGGCGAATATCCAGCAACTCAAGTTTAGGCAACTGACTCAGCGAGGCCGGTACGCTACTCAGTAAGTTGTTTCGAACAATCAGTTTCCGAAGATTCGGTAAATCACCGAGTGTATCGGGTAGATAGTCAAGTTGATTGTACCCCAGGTCGAGCACTTCGAGTGACTTTAATTGCCCAATTCGGGCGTCCAGGCTACGTAACTGTCGGGGAATTTTCAGCTCGTTTTGCAGATCCTCTTCCTGTTTTTTCAACTCCTCAGCCAATTCAGCCGAACCGGGTACAGGTACCTTCTCCAACAAACTGATAATTCCCCCATGGCTTTTCAGGCCGAAACCGCATACTGACAACACCCGTAAATGGCGCAGATCAAATACAGTATCTGGTAGCTCGGTCAGATGTAGATTATCGAGTTTTAGGGTATCCGTATGCCCGTTGGCAACAGCCTCAATACGTAGTAAAATTCGGTGATCCATTGCGTATTTGTTGTGTTTGATTACCCATCAATTTACGCAATTTTGCCCAAAAATCCGCATCAAAAACCCGGTTTCTACCTTGGTTTTAACTCAAAATACCCTTTACCAGACATCACCCAGCCCAATTTTCCCGGTCTAAGCTGCGGTACTGAATGGCCTCGGCCAGATGCTCAATTTTGATTTCTTCGGAGCCGGCCAGATCGGCAATGGTACGCGATACTTTCAGGATACGGTCGTAGGCACGGGCCGAGAGACCCAGGCGCTCCATCGCCGTTTTGAGGAGCATCCGACCCGCGTCGTTGATCACGCAAATACTTTTGACCAGTTGCGACGGCATCATGGCGTTGCAGTACACGCCCTCATCGTCGGCAAATCGTTTGGTTTGGGTTTCGCGGGCGCGAATGACCCGCTCCCGGATGGCCTCACTCGTTTCGGCCGGGCGGTTGGCCGTCATCTGATCGAACGAAACGGGGGTCACCTCCACGTGCAGGTCGATCCGGTCGAGCAGGGGGCCGCTTACTTTGTTCAGATACCGTTGCACCACACCGGGGCCACACACGCACTCTTTTTCGGGATGGTTGTAGTAACCACACGGGCAGGGATTCATGCTGGCAATGAGCATAAAATTGGCCGGAAACTCGACTGCCCAACGTGCCCGCGAGATACTCACCCGACGTTCTTCGAGCGGTTGGCGCATCACCTCCAGAGCCGTCCGTTTGAACTCAGGCAGTTCATCGAGAAACAGCACACCGTTGTGCGCCAGCGATATTTCGCCGGGCTGCGGAAAGCTCCCCCCACCTACCAGAGCCGCATCCGAAATCGTGTGGTGCGGAGCACGGTACGGCCGGGTTGAAATTAATGATGCTTTGTTACCCAGCTTGCCGGCCACCGAATGGATCTTTGTCGTCTCTAGAGCTTCCTGCAACGTCAGGGGCGGAAGTATGGTTGGCAACCGCTTGGCCAACATGGTTTTACCAGCTCCCGGCGGGCCAATCATAATCACATTATGCCCACCGGCAGCGGCAATTTCCATAGCCCGTTTGATGTTTTCCTGCCCCTGCACGTGCGAGAAATCGACCTCGTAGCTGTTGAGCGTATTGTAAAACAGGTCGCGGGTATCGGTCACGAGGGGCTTGATGTCTTTTTTGCCTTCGAAAAACTCGACGGCCTCAAGCATCGTTTCCACCCCGATAATATCAATATTGTTGACAATAGCGGCTTCGTGCGCGTTTTCCATGGGCAACACAAACCCTTTGTACCCTTGCTTGCGGGCCTCAATCGCAATGGGCAACACGCCCTTGATGGGCCGCAGCCGCCCGTCGAGCGAGAGCTCACCCATAATCACGTAGTCGGTCAGGTTTTGGGCGGTTGTGATTTGCTCGGATGCCTGCAACACACAGAGGGCAATGGGTAAGTCGTAGGCCGAGCCCTCTTTGCGCACATCGGCCGGGGCCAGGTTGACCACCACTTTTTGCCGGGGCATTTTGAACCCCGACGATTTGAGCGAGGCCTCAACCCGGTGTTCACTTTCCTTCACGGCACTGTCGGGCAGGCCCACGAGGTTAAAACCTAACCCCTGCGCCACCACAACTTCGATGGTAATCAGACTGGCGTTGACGCCATAAACAGCCGCCCCGAAGGTTTTGGCAAGCATATTTCAGTACGAGTCAAGTTACGAATACGAAAAAAATTGAATTCTACCGCTCAACAGATAATGTTATCATTCGCCTTTCCGAAGGCTTGGCAAGGTAATCTAAAAGTATAGGCAAATACGCTTTTAAATTCGATAACGTGTTTCGGCCGACGTCCAGCACAATTACGGAAACGGGTAGTGTTGTTTCATTCTGTTGATAAGGCATACTCTTATCTACGCCAATCAAAACATCGAAATTGTGAGCCGCCATAAGTTGTAGTAGCTGGCCATTTTTAATGCCGTTCCACCCCATGAACTTTACCGTATACACCTCATGCTCTGTCCCCTCAAAGCTCATCCTAAAGCGCACATCGATGTTCTCGTCAAGCAGTACCTTCATACTGGGTAGAAAAAGAATTCAGCATTTTTGACGCTAACTCAATTATCACATGGGCTTGTTCTCGACCGACGGATGGATAACCCAACAAAAAATCATCCAAAGAACTCTCCTCAAGATGATCGAAAAGAGTCTGAATAGCCACCCGTGTTCCTTTGAATACGGGCTTTCCACCCAGTATTTCAGGATCCACTACAATAACATCCTTCGCTGTCAACATGCATGATCTCATTTATCGAAACGAAGATAGCCTATTCTACTCTTTCCAGCGCCATTCATTAGCAATCTGCAAAGGCGTTCGTAAGCCCTGCGCAATGAGGTAATCGCGGGTTTTGGTATCGTCGAACCGGCGGGTCGGAATGGCGTCGGCATCGGCCAGGGCGTACAGCACCATAGCCGAATAGCGAACGGTATTCTGCATTTGATCGCGGTTGACGAGGTTGATCCGGTCGCAGTTGGCGTGATAACAATCAAGCACCTCTTTGGTCAGGTGCCCGTTCATACCCACAATCGGCACCCCCTCAACCATAAATGGCTGATGGTCGGAGTGCAACCCGGCCTGATTGGTCATCTGATTCTGAAACGCGGGCTCCACCTGCTGAATGGTCTCGCCCACGGCCTTGAAAAACGACACCATATCGTCGCGTCCGAAGGCATTGATACCGGTCGGGTCGTTGGTCATGTCGAGGTTCATCACGTACCGGACATTGTCGAGCTGACCACGCCGTTTGAGGTCTTCGGCCATGGCGCGCGACCCCAGCAGGCCCTGCTCTTCGCCCATAAACATGACAAACTCAATGGTGCGCCGGGGCTTCAGTTTCAGCTTGCGGAACGTGCGGGCAATATCGAGCACCGAAAACGAGCCAATGCCGTTGTCGATGGCACCGGTGGCCAGATCCCACGAGTCTAGGTGTCCGCCAATCACGATTTTCTCGTTTGGGAAGTCGCTGCCGGGCAGGGTAGCCACCACGTTGCGGGCTTTGATTTTCCGGCTTATGTTAGTCATGTCGATCACCGCATGGAGCCGGTCTTTAGCTTCCTCGGCCATCCACTGCCGGAGCGACATGCCGCTTTCGTACGAAATACAAACGGCCGGAATCGGAATGAGCTTCCCCGTGACCGAGGCCGTTCCGGTGAGCAGCACATTGCCCGGCACCAGATTGACCATAATCACGCCAATAGCTCCGTACTGAATGGCGAGGGCCGTTTTTTCGGAGCGGTGCAGGTTGCGGGCTCCTTTGGCCCCGCTCAGGCCAATGTTGATCAGGGCTATTTTGCCTTTGATCTTGTCTTTGAGCGCGACAAAGTCACCTTCGAGGCCGTTCCCGACGTCCACAATTTCGCCCCGGATGTGGGCTTCTACGGGCGAGTGTGCCAGCGAAACCACCTTCACATCCCGGAAATTATCGCTCTTGTTGGGAACAACCGCCAGCGTGACGGTGTCGCGCATCCACGACTCCACCTCGAACGGTTCGTAGCGTACCTCCTTGAATCCGTACGACCGCAGCAGGTCGTAGGCGTACTGCTCGGCTTTGGCGCCGTTGGGGCTGCCGGTCAGGCGGTGGCCAATCTGATTACTGGCATCGGCGAGGGTTTCGTAGGCCCGGCCGTTTTTCAGAATGTCGCTGTTGATTCGGCCAAACACTTTAGCCACTGATGGGCGAAGGAAAACCGAATTTCGAGCGGGTGTGGGGTCCATCGTGAAAGCCGCCGACAGCGTGACCGTTCCGGCAACAATCAGAAAAAAAACGAACGAATGGGGGTAAAATTTTCTGTGCATAGACGACACAACGGTCATTTTCTCCTAAAAATACAAAAACTACATTCTTTATGCAAAGACAATAACGGATTAGAAAACGTTTAAAGAGGAAGTGTAAATAGTTTATTTTTGTATGAAACAAAGCTATAAGGCCCATCCCTGGCATGGTATTCCAGTGGGCGAGAAAGCCCCTGAGATCGTCACGGCCTTCATTGAAATTGTACCAACGGATACAGTTAAGTACGAAATCGATAAAGAAACCGGTTACCTCAAAATCGATCGTCCGCAACAATACTCCAACGTGATTCCGGCCCTGTACGGGTTTATTCCGCAGACCTATTGCGGGGAGCACATTGCCAAACTGGCTTCTGAGAAAGCCGGTCGTACCGTTGAAAAAGGCGATGGTGACCCTATCGACATCTGCGTGCTGACCGAGCGCGAAATTACCCACGGCGACATCATCCTGCAAGCCATCCCGATCGGGGGATTCCGCCTGATTGATAAGGGCGAAGCCGACGACAAAATCATTGCCGTACTGAAAGGTGATGCCATGTATGGCCAGTACGACGACCTGACCGACCTGCCGCCCGCCGTTACCAAGCGGTTGCAGCACTACTTCCTGACCTACAAGAACCTGCCCGGCGAAAAAGCGCATACCGAAATTACCAACGTGTACGGCCGCGAAGAGGCTCAGCAGGTAATTGAGGCATCGCTGAAAGATTACGCCGAGCTCGTCATCTAAACAGCAAAGGTGTTTGAATGCAAAAGCCGCCAACTGATACCAGTTGGCGGCTTTTTTTGAGGGGTTAGATAATCCGATCAGGCCATTTGAGGTTGCCGAAACAACGCCATTACCCCATCGAGCCGACGCCGGGCCACCGATAGCTCAACCCCACCCGTGAGCCGAACCGAGCCGGTATGGTGGCCGGGTATCGTATGAATGTCCTGCACATGGCCGGGGTTGACCATCGAGGATTTATGAATGCGGGTTAGCTGCGGCAGTATTCCTTCCATTACTTTAAGGGTTTGGCTGATCATGATCTGGCGTCCATTGACCAGATGAATCCGGCAGTAGTTACCGTCGCCCTGTACCCAGACGATCTGATCGACAGTGAGCCGGTTTTTGTAGCCCGGAATCCGTAAGTAAGCCGCCTGGTCTTTGCCAGCCAGCATGGGTTTCTGAAGGGGTGATGAGCACAGCATGATTTCTCTGATTTTCGTTCGTTGAGTTAAATGAATCCTACCTGTTTAGCGCGATAAAGCTGACCACGTTTTGCGCCAGCCAACGTAAGCACCGATCTGATTAGGGTGTCGGAGCAGCTTCCCCTGATCGTAACCGACCGATACCAGCAGCGTAGAGCCCGCAGCCCCACGCAGCGTACGAGTCACCGAAACTAAGCCCGATACCTGATTGGTATTGGCCGGAAAGGCCGCCGGAAACGTCCCGTAATTTCGGCTGAACGTTACCTTGGTCTGATAACCCCACCACCGGCTCAGATTACCCGACAGGCCGGTATGTAACGCCCAAACCCGGTAGTTGTTGATCCCGAACCGCCCACTGATGAGCTGATTGTCGAGCGTGTACCCCGAAAAAGGGATCGAAGGCAGGTCGGGGTTCGTATCGGTTGTCTGGCTAATCAGGGGTGTGCCGATGGTGCGTCCCTTGTACGACCAGCCTTCGGGGTACTGCCCATTGATAAAGTACTGCTCCGGCTCGCCACCGAGGTAACGCCCAAACTGATACACGCCCTGATTACCCGAGTTGAACAGTTCCAGAACAGCCTCGCTCAGCAGCGGCCGTGGCCGCTTGCTCACGTAACGCAACCCGTAGAGGCCGTCTTCGATATTGCGGAAATTATACAGCTTACGACCCAGATCGTAGAAGTGCTGCTGATAATGAAAGAGCGACCCTTGCGGCAACTGAAGCTCCAGGCCTACTTCGGCCGAGCCCCGGTGATCGCCCACCCGGTTCTGATCAAACGTGGTAAACTTAGCCCGGTTCTTGAGGGCATCGGTTTTAAGGGGTAGCACCACGTTCATATAGGCTACAAAACTGTCGGCCAGTTGCCCTTCAAACGAACTCGTGGGGTCGCGCTCCAGAAACCGCGCATACCCGCCCCATTGTGCCTGATGGGTGAAGGCTCCATACACCCGAAACAAAGACCGTGGCTTGCCCAGCCGCACGTAAATGGCTTTCTGATGCAGGTATGAGTCGCGAACGTACTCACCCCGGCCAAACCACCCGTGCGAAAACGACCCTTTCACCGACACCCAGCCGTTGGTAAAACCAAGCGGCCAATACTCAGGAATGGCCAGCTCGACGCGCGGAATAGGCAGGGTATTACCCGACCAGACAAATGAGCCCGATGAGAATCGGCTATCGGCCAGCCCCACAACCTGTTTCCGCCGACCAGCCCACAGCTCAAATACGCCTACCCGGACTTTACCGTAAGCTTCGGCCACGAGCAACCGACTCTCGGCCGCGCCCTGCCCTACCAGTTGAACGCCATACCCCCAGTCGAGTTTCCGGCGTTGGGGACTCTGCGGATACCGGTAGTCCGACTGGGCCGTACCAATCAGCAAACCGGCCGGGCCCGTTTTCGGAATAATACCGAACTGATTGGTTTGAAGCCAGTACGGGACCTGATCGGTTGAAGAAGCCAGCACACCCGCTTCGGCCTGCAACAGGTGCGCTCGCACCGGCAAGGTGTCGGGCTTGGCGGGTTGGTCGTCGTCGGTCGTGGTGAGCGGGCGTGGCAACCCAAGCCCACTATTCAGCAGTTGGCCCGTACTGGCCGTCGGCAATTGATTGACAGACTGCGCCTGTGCCGAAAGGCTCAACGTACCGCACAGCATGAGCGATTGCACGCCCAACCGTATTGCCCCCGCCAGTTGGAAGCTTGAATAAGGTGAATGCATACGAGTAGAGGCCAAAGCCTCAGTCTTAATAGCGAATGGAAAAGCAGAAAGGGGCCTATAAGCAGGGTATACCTATAGAAATGAATACTAAAACGAAGTCAGACAGGCACAGAGCGGGTCTAACGACGTACCTTATACGAACAGAGGGAGCAAGACGGCCCGGCGGAGAGCACGGGAGCAGGAAGCGTCATTGTCGACGATCCTCATTCATCCGTCTAAAAATGGGGGAAGAGGTCGGAGTCCCCGTATCGATCAGGGTCCGTTTTCGTTTTAACAGGAAATCTCCGGCTTTAGCCAGGTAAGCAGTGGCGGCAAAGGTGTAGATAACATATTTCGCGGCCGACAACTCCTCACCTGGCAAAATCTCAAGATCGAGATAAATCAGGGCTAGTTGGAGGGCGGCAACCAGGAGGAGGGTAGTGCTCAGCACAGCAGCTCCGAGGAGGCCTTCTTTCATATGGATTAACTAACGTTGAGAGGTGTAAAGTTTGAGTACTTTTCTGTATCTAACAAGACCCACACCCCGGCCTGATAAGGATAGTTAGCCAATGGGAAACCCCCTCTGTGCCTACGCTCACACCGCACACACGTCACCAAACTAATAAAATATGCCTATTCAGACGTATATAGGCCAATTTGGCGAATAGACAGGCAACAAATGAAAGCAATCACATTAATTGTAACTAACTGTAACAAGTTAGGCAACGGCCCAGCCCCAACCAAGTTGTGTGGGCGACCTGCACGCTACCCAAGGGAAGGCTATTCCTAAAAAAAGGGTATCTTTCAGCCAGTTAAACCCACTTTCCTCATGACAAAATCGTTTACCCACCTTATTCTCTTTGGCTATGTAACCTTATTGGGATGTTCCGCCAATCAGACCCAGCACGAAGCCAACACCGAAACCAAACCGGCCGCCCAAACAGCAGTGGCCGTACATCAGACCGCTCTGACGGCTACGGCCGCCCAAAACACCCCCGATGGCCTTATCCGGGCGCTGTACAAGGCACATGACGCCGGTAAAAGTCCGTTTTTTCAGGATAAAGACCGCGCGCTCGTCGACCGGTTCTTTGTGAAAGAAATGGCCGACCTGATCTGGGATGATGCCGTGCTATCGGCCCGAAACGGCGATATAGGTATGCTCTCGGCCGATCCGCTGTACAACGCGCAGGATATGGATGTCAAAGACTTTGTCATTCACCAACCTGAAATTGACGGCGACGGGGCCGAGGTACTGGTTACGTTTATCAACCTTGGTGAAAAGCAAGAGCTCACCTACCTGCTCGAAAAAGAGAAGGGGCAGTGGCGCATTGGCGATCTTTTCTACGGCGACGGCAGGCAATTGTTTCAGCTGCTCAGCGGCCGCGCCGAAGAAACACCCTGATAGTCATCTATTCACTGTAGGCAGTCGGCCGCACCTGTTATAAGGCAGGTGCAGCCGGGTTTCCACTCCCGGCCGCTTCTCGGCCATTGATCCCCAAATAGGCACACTCAACATTTTTCGCCCGTTTGGGTGCAAATCGCTGCGTAAGTTTGTTTACTGTAAGTACTCTGATACGAATCGATTTTTCATTCATGCGCCAATTTTTGAAATACGTACTCGCGACCATCGTCGGCCTGCTGCTTTTTAGCATCGTCGGATTCCTGCTGCTGATTGGTATGAGCGCGGCTTTGTCGTCGGGCAATAAAACCATCGTCAAGTCAAACTCGGTGCTACGGCTCAACCTCGATAGCCCCATTCGGGAACAAAGCGTCGATAATCCGTTCGACGGCATCGGCGGCCCCTTCAATTCGGAGGGTGACGTGATCGGCCTGATCGACATTCGGGAAGCTTTGGAAAAAGCCAAAACCGACGACGACATCAAGGGCATTTACCTCGAATCGCAATATCCACAGGCGGGCTGGGCTACCATCGAAGAAATTCGGAACGCCCTCATCGACTTCAAAAAGTCGAAAAAGTTTGTGTATGCCTACAGCGAGGTAATGACTGAAAAAGGCTACTACCTGGCCTCAGTAGCCGATAAAATCTATATCAACCCGGCCGGAGCCATTGAATGGAACGGGCTGGATGCCGAACTGACCTTTTTCAAAGGCACCCTCGACAAACTGGGGATCAAGCCCGAAGTGTTTAAGGTAGGCGATTTTAAAAGCGCCGTGGAGCCGTTTACCCGCGAGAACATGAGCGACCCCAACCGTTTGCAGGTGAAGTCGTTCCTGTCGTCGATTAACAATCACATGGTGGCCAATATTGCCATGAGCCGTGGCCTCCGTGCCGACTCGCTGCAACGCTTTGCCGACAACCTGAGCATTCAGACCCCCGGCGATGCCCTGAAACGCAAACTGATTACGAATGTGGGCTATCAGGACGAAGTAGAAGACCTGATTCGGAAGCAAATTGGCGTGGCTGACCGCAAGAAAATTGACTATATCTCGCTGGGGAAATACAACGATGCGGTGCCTTCTGAGGACGACGAAAACTCAAGTAAAAACCGCATTGCCGTCATTATTGCTTCGGGCGATATCAACTCGGGTAAAAGCGACGACAACGCCATTGGGTCGGAGACGGTGGCCGAAGAGCTCCGCAAGGCGCGGCTCGACGAAAAGGTGAAAGCCATTGTGATCCGGGTGAACTCAGGCGGTGGTAGCGCTCTGGCTTCAGACGTAATGCAGCGCGAGGTTGAACTGGCCCGTAAAGTAAAACCCGTGATCGGCTCCATGTCCGACTACGCGGCTTCGGGCGGGTACTATATGCTGATGGGTTGCACCAAAATTCTGGCACAGCCCAACACCATCACGGGCTCTATTGGGGTGTTCTCGCTGCTGTTCAATACCGAGAACTTCTTCAAAGACAAGCTGGGCGTAACCTACGACCGGGTGCTGACCAACACCAACGCCGACTTCCCCTCGCTCACGCACGAGATGTCGCCGTTCCAGAAACAAACGCTGCAACAAAGCACCGAGCGGATTTATCGCACCTTCACGGGCAAGGTAGCCACGGGCCGTAAATTGCCGATCGATAGCGTACGGGCCATTGCCAGCGGTCGGGTCTGGACGGGTACGCAGGCCAAAGCCAACGGACTGGTCGACGAGCTGGGTGGTCTGGAAGACGCCATTAAACTGGCAGCCAAAACCGCCAAACTCGGCAGCGATGACTATAAAATTAAGTACGTACCGCGTAAAAAAGACTTCGTGGAAAAGCTGCTGAGCTCGATGAACGACGAAGAACAGGCGCAATTTAACGCGCAGCTGGGCGAGCTGGCCCCGTACGTGACGTACCTCCGCAAACTGAAAACGATGGAAGGAGTTCAGGCTCGTCTGCCGTTCGAGATGGAGATTCGATAAAGTAGGTTAAATTGATTTTCGCGAAAGGGTCGGCGGGTTCGTCGGCCCTTTTTTACGAACTTTAAGAACGAATCGTTTAGTCTCTCTCGCAACCTATGCAAACCCTCCCCCTACATTTCGACCTGTACGCCCTGGTCATTTTGCTGGGTATCGCGCAGGCCCTGTTTCTGGGAGTGTTTTTTCTGACCGGCCCCCGGCGGCAGTCGGTAGCCAACCTGTGTTTGGGGTTACTCATGCTGGCAACGGCCGCCATGCAGACCGAAATGTGGCTGGAGTACACCAATTACATGTTCCGAACGTTGCCGCTGGTCGATTCGGCCGAGCCGTTCAACTTCGTCATCGGGCCGCTTTTTTACTTCTTCGTGTTTGGGCGGCTCCACAGCCGACTACCCCGGCACTGGGGCTGGCACCTGATTCCGTTCGGAATCTGGCTCGTCAATGCCGTGACCTGGCTCTACCAACCCGAAACGTTCTTTTACAATTCCTACATCAGCGCCTGGCACCCCGAACTCGATTTTGCGCCGTCGAACCCCTACCAACCCGACGATTTTACGGGCCTGCGCGACTACATCAACGAGCTTACCCTGCTGAGCTGCCTCGTCTACTCAGCCCTGTCGGTTCGGGTTGTTTACCGGGCGTATCAAACCCGGTACGGTTTGATCGGGAGTCCCAACGCCGACCGTTCGCTCCGCACGCTTCGGAGTCTGGTGGTGCTGAACGGTCTATTTCCGCTATTGATTGTAATCACCAAAACCCGATTTCCCGAAGACCTGGGCGATCACATTCTGGCCAGTTACCTCACCCTGATCATTTACGTGACCAGTTTTCTGGTCATGCGCGGCTCCGACTTCTTCCGCGACAGTCAAGTTGTCATAGCTCCGGTTCCAGTATCCGAACCACCGGGGCCCGCTCCCGAGCCCTCGGTTGAAACCCGAAAAAAATACGAGAAATCAGCCCTCACCGACGAGCAGAAACAAGCCATTCTGGCCCGGCTTACGCACCTTACCCAAACGCAAAAGCCGTATCTGGACAATGACCTGTCGCTGTCGAAACTGGCCGAGCGGCTGGGTACATCGCCCCATTACGTTTCGCAGGTTCTCAACGATCAGCTGGGGCAAACCTTTTTCGACTGGCTGGCCACCCATCGGATCGCCGAGGCCCAACGGCTCCTCAACCACCCCGATACAAGCCACCTGAAAATCGACGAGATTGCTGAACGGGTTGGGTACAATGCGCCTTCGGCTTTTCACACGGCTTTTAAGCGGATTACGGGCCAAACTCCGGCTTCGTTCCGGTCGGCACGAACTTCGTCATGATCGGAACATAGGGCATCGGGGCGGGTAAGACGCCAATTTTGAGGCATCTAATCCGACAAACGTTTATGCAACCCGACGTACAAGCCCCGCCCCGCGAAACCCTCGCCCCCACCCGCCGATACGACCTCGACTGGCTCCGTATCATTGCCATCGTAATCCTGCTGTTTTATCATACCGGCATGATTTACGTGTCGTGGGGCTGGCACATCAAGAGCAGTGCCCATAGCGAGCCCATGGAAGAAGTAATGCGCTGGCTGCACCGCTGGCGTATGCCCCTACTCTTTTTTATCTCGGGCGCGGGCACCTTTTTCGCCCTGCAACGCCGGTCGTACGGAGCATACGCTGGCGAGCGCTTCCGCCGACTGTTTATCCCGCTTGTCTTCGGCATGTTTGTGATTGTGCCCCCGCAGATTTACATCGAGTGGTTGTTTCGGCAGCGATTCAGCGGGAGCTACACCGACTTTTACCCCCAGGTATTCGGGTTTCAGCCTTACGAAGATGGTGGAACAGGGGGCGCCTTCAGCTGGCATCATCTGTGGTTTATTGCGTACCTGTTTCTGTATTCGGTGGTGAGTATTCCGTTTTTCCGGTGGTTGAAAACCGAGGGTGGCCAACGCTTCACCGACTGGGTAGGGCGGCTCATTGCCCGGCCCGGCGGAGCCCTGTGGGGCGTTGTACCGCTGCTACTCAACGATCTGGCGCTGGGGGGCCTCTTCCCCGACGAAACGCACGCCCTGATTGACGACTGGGCTTATTTCATGAAAAATCTGCTCTTGTTCTGGGGCGGCTTTATCCTGATTAGCCGCCGGGCGTTCTGGCAAACGGTCGCCAATGACCGGCATATTTTCGGGGTAGCTACGCTCATCTGCACGGTTATTCTGTACACGGCACGGGCGTATGTAGGCGAGCAAACGCTCGAAGAGTCGGCCCTGTTGCGCACCTTGTTCAGCTTCAACTCGCTCGGGCTCACGTGGTTTTCGGTGCTGGCCACGGTGGCCTACGGGTATCGGTACCTGAACACCAACCACCCCGTGCTGCCCCACCTCACCGAGGCCGTTTATCCGTTTTATATTCTGCACCAAACCGTTATCGTTTTGATCGGTTATTGGGCGTTGCAAACTACTTTAGGCGTTTACGATGGCTTTCTGGTGATTAGCTTTGCATCGCTGCTGGTATCGGTGGGGTTATACTGGTTCCTGATCCGCCCCTTCCGAATCACGCGGCTTTTATTTGGCCTGAAATAACTCTCCTCCCCGATGACAATTGTTTATCTGGATGCCTACACCCTCAACCCCGGCGACCTCGACTGGGCACCGCTCCACGCATTGGGCAACGTGCAGCTCTACGACCGCACCGCCCCGGAGCAACTTCTCGAACGGGCGCACCAAGCCGATGTGATTCTGGTCAACAAAATCCGGATGAACCGCGAGCTGCTGAGTCAGTTACCCAATCTGCGCTACATTGGCGTGACAGCCACCGGCTACGATATTATTGACGTAGCGGCCGCCCGCGAGCTGGGTATTACCGTAACCAACGTACGCGGTTACAGCACCCATTCGGTGGCGCAACTCACCTTTGCACTGCTCTTCGAACTGACCTTGCACGTGGGTCGCCATAACGACAGCGTACATGCTGGCGACTGGGTGCGTTGTCCTGATTTCTCATACGCCAAAAGCCCGCTGATCGAACTGGCGGGCAAAACGCTGGGGCTTGTCGGGTACGGGGATATTGGCCGGAAAGTAGCCGATATTGGCCGCGCTATGGGTATGAACATCCTGGTTAACAAGCGCCACCCCAACGCGGGCGACGGCGTGCAGTACGTTGATATTCCGACCTTGTTTGCCCAGAGCGACGTGGTTTCGCTGCACTGCCCGGCTACACCGGAAAACAAAGGATTTGTGAATGCCGGGTTGCTGAAACAGATGAAGTCGTCGGCGTTTTTGATCAACACGAGTCGGGGTGCTCTTATCAACGAGGCCGACCTCGCCGAAGCCCTTAACACGAGTGTTTTGGCCGGGGCTGGTATCGACGTACTATCGGTGGAGCCCCCCTCAGCCGACAATCCATTACTCACGGCCCAAAACTGTATTATCACTCCGCATATTGCCTGGGCCAGTTTTGAAGCCCGCAGCCGGTTGCTTCAGCTCACTATCGAGAATATCAACGCCTTTACCGCCGGATCGCCCACCAACGTGGTGAACTGATAAAAACGAAAAACCCGCCTGTTGGGCGGGTTTTTCGTTGGTTCGGCCTGTAGGAACTTACGTACTCGCCAACCGAATCAGGTCTTCAATGTTATTGATAATCGTAGCCCGGTCGCCGGTCTCAATATCCTGACCTACCACCTGATAGCCTGTCAGCAAAATATGGCTTTCGGGGAAGGTGTCGATGAGTCGGTTCACAAACGGCTGCACGTCGCTGTTCGACGGTACCGAGGTAATTGCTGTAAACACATAATCGGGCTTGTGCACGTTGTAGGCGAACACCAGCTCGTTGAACGGCAGCGTTTGACCCAGGTAAATCACCTTGTTGTAGCGCGCCCGGATAATGTAGTTGGCAAACAACAGACTGATTTCGTGCAGCTCACCTTCGGGCAAGAACAGGAGATATTTTTTACCATCGGGACGCTGCTTGCTCACCTGCCCGTCGATGGCCACGATGATTTTCTGGCGAATGAGGTTCGTGATAAAATGCTCCTGTGCGGGGCCAATAGAGCCCGTCACCCAAAGTGTACCAATCCGGCTCAGGAACGGATAGATGATATGAATCATCGAGTTCTCAAAACCAAACTGTAGAATATTCGTACTAATGATTTTCTCAAACCGCTCCTCGTCGAGGTCAATCATCGAGATCGTTAGCGCGTGGATTTGGTCGGGGTAGTTCAATTGCCGATCCGAAATCTTGATCACTTCGCGGTACATTTCTTCCACCGACATTTTAGAAATGTCGGAGATCTTGTAACCATGATCCTTCAACAGCGAAATATTCAGGACAAGCTTCAGGTCCTGATCGTCGTACGTGCGGATATTGGTATCAGTCCGCTTGGGCGAAATGATATTATACCGCTGTTCCCAGATTCGAAGCGTGTGCGCTTTGATACCCGAGAGCTGTTCTAAATCTTTTATTGAGTAGTTGCTCATGGGCGTATCAATTACGACGTGAAGTCAGCTGAAAATTCAAAGAAAAAGCAAGTGAACGTATAGCTACAAACGTGAAATGTAAAATGTTGCACAATTTAGCCGCTATGAATGGAGTGTCCAAAACGTATATACCTAAAAATTTTTACCCATGCTTGCTTTTATGAATAAAACCTATAGACAAGCCGATTTGTTACCATCAGATCCAAAATAAGAGACTATGTCCCAGGAAGAACAGGAACTGAAACCCCAGTAACCAGGGAGCCAGCCGATTCTCCTTTCGGAACGGCAACGCAAACCAGACAGCAAACAGGCCAAAGGAAACCAACCACCAGGCTACGTAATTCTGCAACGGGATCGGCTGTCCAAACCAGGTCCAGAAATCGAGCTGAACCGCTACGGGTTCGATAAAGTAATCGAGCACAACCATCATGGAAGCCGCCAAGCCGGCCTTGAGCAGCCGGGGCATTCTGATCGGATTACAAACAGAGCCGCAACAGTACACCAGCATAAGCCAGTTGAGCCCGATTACGGGTGGCACAGCCCATAGGTGCGGCCCCAGGCCAGCTCCGTACGCGTACTCGCCAAACACCCGTCCGGTATGCACTCCTACCACTTCGATACCGTAGCCAACCGAGATGGCCAGCAAAGCGAAAAAGAGAAACGACCGACGCCAGTCGGTATGATACAACAAGAGTAATGCGAGAGAAACGACCAGATTCAAGGGAGAAAGTGGCTGAAAAAAAGGCACCAGGGCGGGCAATTGAAGCCCAATTACACCGGCAGCATAAGCCAGTGCCATGACAGTAACAATGCGTTGGTGCGTTTGATCGGTAACAGATACGGCGGTGAACATACCCACTAAACTGCCTGACGAAGGGGAAAGTTGGGATGAAATACAACAAAAAAGCCCCGTCTTGCGAGGGGCTTTCGGTAGGGTGAAAGACGGGGCTCGAACCCGCGACCTTCGGAACCACAATCCGACGCTCTAACCAACTGAGCTACAATCACCGTTTTGAGAGTGCAAAGATAAGGCGGCCAAATGGGTTTGTCAAGTAAAAGGGAACACGGATTTCAGAAATTGAGTGAACAAAACTAATTTTTCAGTGCATCTGCCTTTAAATCAGCTCTTGTCCATTCGAATGTTCCAACCCGTGTTCCCGTTTATTTATGGCTTTTCAGCGGCTTTGGTATTGGCAGCTGGTGCCAGCGAGTTAATCCAGGCCGCTATTTTCTGCGCATCGGCTTTGGGAACCTGCGGCATAGGCGGCATCTCGGTAGCATAATCAGGCCAGTTTTGCGGCTTCGGATTGTAAATGAGGTCTACAATCTGATCGTTGGTATAACCCCGCTTGGCCACAGCCCGGTACGCTGGTCCTACCTGCCGCTTCTCGGTGTTGTGGCAAGCCAGACAGGTGTGCCGCGCCAGCAATCCCTTCACCTCGTCGTAGGTAGGTGCGGCCGCAACAGCCGCCGTAGCACCTTTGATAGCGGGCTTGGCGGCTCCTGTTTTTACACCCGCTTTAGTGGCCGGTGCTGCTGCAGGTTTCTTAGCCGGTGCCGTGGCCGAGTTGCGCGTGCTCGCTTCTGTCAGGGCCATTTTGCTACCTTCCGGAATGTTGTTCAGCGTGTAGTACGCAATGGGGTGTACAAGCGAGTGCGAACCCTCCACCGCGCGCACACCGTCGATGGTGAGCTGATGGATGTAGTTCTGACGCAGGTTATCCACAATCAGACGCGCCTTGAGCCCGTCGGCCGACACTTTCACGCCTTTTAGCCCGTGGGTTTCCTTATTGATGGTGGGGCTACCATACACCGGCTGATACTTGTAAATAAAGCTCTCTACTTTGTACGAGGCCAGGTCCTCGGCCGAAGCCCGATCAACCGGTTTGGTAAACTCTACCTCAAACCCGTCGGGCATGGCCCGCACGGCGCGCATTTCAAACGGTACCCGGTTGTTCCAGACTAACCGCTGCAAGCCTTCGTTGGCAGTACCAGCCGAACCCCAGCCCCGGTTGGTTTCACCCACAAACAGGGAGCCATCGGGTGCCCAGGCCATGCGCAGTACGCCCGACTGGAAGCCGTTGCGGAAATCGAAAGCCGCGCCCTGAAATTCACCGTTCACTTTTTCCATGAACACGCGCGAGATTTTGCTCATGCCTTGATCGCCCACGAGCAGCTGGCCTTCAAACGGACCGAAATTACCTTTCGGGATTTCCAGAATCTCCGAGTTCGAAATCCCCAGAATACCGTGGGGCAACCATACCGCTGGCAGTTTTACCTGCGGTACGTTTTTCTTTACTTCGTACAGCAACGTGGGGGTTTCGTTGACCACGTTTTCGGGCTTAATATACCGACCAGCATCATTTTTGTTCTGGCGTGGGTCTACCCGGGCGTACAGTTGCTCGGTAGTCAATTGCAGCGGTGAACCAGGCATATTGGTCCATTTCAGACCGGCCGGGTGACCCGCAAAGGCTCCTTTGTTTACGTGGATAATACCGCCCGATCCGTGCCAGTCGCCCTGATTATCGGCATAAAACAGCTCACCGTCGATCATCCCCAGACCGCACGGAGAGCGCATTCCGGTTGCCCAGGGCTCCAGCCGACCGTCTTCTGAAATCTTCATGGTCCAGCCACGCCAGGGGACACGGCTTTCGCCCCGCCACCACTCTTCGTCGCCAAAGGCCACGTTGCCCGTCACGAAGAAGCTACCATCGGGCGCAATTTTAGGCCCAAAGCTGTATTCGTGGTAGTGACCCGACAACGGCCAGGCATAGACCGTCTCGAACAAATCGGCTTTCCCGTCTTTGTTCGTATCGACCATCTTGGTCAGTTCGCCCCGCTGCGCGCAGTAGAGAGCCCCGTTTTTGTAGGCCAGACCCAGAATCTCGTGCAGACCGGTGGCAAACTTGCGGAAATAAGGCTTCCGGCTCGTTGGGTTTTCAACGATCCAGACATCACCCCGGCGCGTAGCCACACCCAAATCACCGTTGGGCAATACGGTAAGGCCACCCACTTCGAGCAAGGTACCCTCGGGGGCCGATACCTTCACAATTTTGAAAAAGTCCTCTTCTTTGGGCGATTCCTGCGCCAATACCGGCACCGTTGCCGACGCCAGCAGACCAAGCCCCAAAAGATATGATTGAATACGATTCATGGCTGCTTAAAAAAGAATAGAGTACGTGAGTTTTGATTTAACCGGCACAATGAGTTCCTGCTTGCCGTTGCTGCTGCGCACTACCGGCACGGCACCTTCGGCATTGTCGATACGCACATAAACCTGCCCGTCGATCATGTACAGACCATTTTCGAGCGGACGAATGGCGTTACCCGTCACCAACCGGGCATACAGCGGAGTACCGGCATTTTGTACCGTCAGCTCCCGGCGCAGACCGTGGCTATTATCGAGCACGCGCAACTGATCCTGCACGGTAGCGCCAAACGAGGTGTAGCGGAACGTAGGCCGGTCCTGATCGTCGAGCATATAGCCTTTGGGCCGAAACCGGCTACCCGTCGTATCCGTTGGCCAGGCCGCCTGATCGGTAGCCAGCGGAGCCAGCATCAGGGCCGGGCGACCAAAGCGCTGCACCATCCCGGTTGGGCGCGACGAGCCATCGCCCCGGTCGTTCCACATTGGCGTGGTGTCGAGAAACGTGCCGCGCCATACCTGTACGACCGAGCCATTGTCAAGATCGTAGGTGTAGTGTACCTGCTCCGGCGAACCCACCGAAACGGCGTGCGTAACCCGGTAAGCACCCCGGTTGTTCTGGCCCATCAGGCCCGTAGCGGGTACGCCGGGCAGATCCATAAACGAGCGGAGGAGGGTGTTGGTCGGGGCTTCAACGATAATCGGGTCGGTCGATTCTTCATCGGCAATGGGGCTTGTAATCGAGTACTCCCGAATGCCCGGTCCCGATACAGCCAGACCAATGCTTGGCTTGGCCCAATCCACAAATTTGCTGTAAATCAGCTCAAACGGCATCTCACCTGCGGGCAGTTCTACCCGGCCGTTGCCGCGCCAGTCGGCCTTGGCAATCACGGGCTTGTTGTTGATGCGCAACACACCACCGCCCCCGGGCACGCCGAGGTTGAACCGATATTCGCCCGCTTCCTGCACCTTGAGCGTACCGGTGTAACGCACCAGAAACTCGTTGTTTAGTGTGGTCACAAACGGCGACAGATCACTCGTGGGCCCTTTGGCTTCGGGTGGCAGTTTACCGTAGGCTGGCTCCTGCTCAAACTTACCCTTGTACACCTCGTAGGTGAGGTTGGTCAGTTCGGGACGGGGGCGGCCATAGGTTGTAATCTGAATGTTTCGGAAAGCCACCGGACCGTGATCGCCCTGGATAAAGAGCGGACCGGTTGGTTTTTCGTTATTGGCAATGGGGCCACGGGTAGGGCCGCTCAGGTTCACGTTTTCGTGAATGAGCACGCCGTTGAGCTCCAGCCGGACAATTTTTGCGTTTTCGGTTTTCTTACCCGACGCGTCGAAGCGGGGGGCCTGAAACGAAATTTTCAGGTGTTGCCACAAACCCGGCGCACGGCTGGCGTTTTGCCGGGCGGGGTGGCCTTCGTAGCCCTTGCTGCCCTCGGGGCGGCTCTCGTCCCAGCGTTCGTAGATCGAGCCATTGTCGCCGGCTTTCGGCATCCGAACGCCCCAGCTATCGAGTAGCTGTACCTCGTAGCGGCCCTGCAGGTACACGCCCGAGTTCGACCCTTTGGCCATCATGTAGTCGAGCTCCAGATCGATGTCGCCAAACTCCTGCACCGTCTGAATGTTGTAGGGCTGGCCATTTTCGAACTTAGCCGGTGGCACATTGGCCAGCACACCCGTTCCGGGCTGCGTGTTGAGAGTGTTGGCCTGCGTCAGGCTGGCCGAAGCGTCGCCTACGATGCGCCAGTTGGCCGAGGTTTTCTGAAAGGCGCTTAGGTCGGTGAGTGGAATGGATACGGAGCGGGAGGCTGGCGGCTGGGCCATTACCGATCCGCTCAGGGCTAGTAGCCCGGCGTTGAACAACAACCGGGGCAGAGAGAACAAAGGGTTCATGCCGTAAACAAAAAGGGAATTTGGGAGCTTAAAGATAGCTCATTTTGGCCATATAGGTCAGATTACAGCCAGATGCACCCGATTGCATGGGTAAAAACCGCCTTTCTCCGTTATTTTTGAGTAGTTATATAAGTGAATTAATTGCTCCATGAAAAAGACAACCTCGTTTCTGTTCCTAAATCTGGCCGTGGCCAGCATCGCCTTCGGGCAGCTCCAACCGAATAAGCAAACCCCCGAGTCGTCGGAGATCTGGGAACCCGTTCCCCCAATCGTAACGCCGGGCACAAGCTCGCCTAACGCGTCGGGCCTGACCGCCCCCTCGGATGCCATTGTGCTTTTCGACGGTAAAAACTTCGACAATTGGGTGTCGACCAAAGACAAATCGGCCCCTAAGTGGACCCTGGCTGAAGGAGCCATGATCGTTGCCAAAGGCACGGGCGACGTTCAGACCAAGCAGGAGTTTGGCGACTACCAACTGCACATTGAGTTTCGGACGCCCGCCGTTGTTGAAGGCAAAGGACAAGGCCGGGGCAACAGTGGTATCTTCATGCAGGACCGCTACGAGTTGCAGGTACTCGACAACTACGAGAACCCAACCTACGTAAACGGTCAGGTAGGCTCTATCTACAAGCAGGCGATTCCGATGGCCAACCCAAGCCGTAAGCCCGGCGAGTGGCAAACCTACGACATCATTTACCAGGCCCCCCGGTTCAGCAAATCAGGGCTGATGTCGGAGCCCGGCTACATTACCGTACTGCTCAATGGCGTATTGGTGCAGAACCACACGGCTATTCGCGGAGGCACGCCCTACATCGGTTTCCCCGACGTGAAAGCCCACGGCAAAGGCCCCATCCGCCTGCAAGACCACGGTAACCCAACCGCTTTCCGCAACATCTGGATCCGGGAGCTGTAACCTGGATTGGGGTATAAGACAAGTTTCTTTTTTGACAAGATTACAGGATAAACAGGATTTTTTTAGGCCTAAGAATCCACTGTTTATCCTGTAATCCTCCGGGCCGCCGGGCGGTCAGGAAAACTTTTTTGGCAACTCTGCCGTAGTAAACTTGTCCTACATCCCACAGATTGAATGACGGTGCACCGTCATTCAATCATTGAACCGATACTGCCTTACCTCATGAAGAAGCCGTTTTTTTTCACGCTGTTCTGTATTGGTTGTGCCTTTCTGACAGCCATGACCTCCCTCGACCGGCCGGCCTACCAGTTATACAGCCAACAGGGTAAGGCTATTTCGTACAGCAAACTGCTCAAACAGGCGGCCGAGGCCGACGTGGTCCTGTTTGGCGAGCTACACAACAACCCCATTTGCCACTGGCTCGAACTCCAGCTCACCAAAGACCTGTACGCACTCAAAAAAGAACAGCTCGTGCTGGGTGGTGAAATGTTTGAAACCGATATCCAAACCGCTCTCTCCGACTACGCTCAGGGCCGCACCACCGACAAAGAGTTTGCCAAACAGGCCCGATTGTGGCCCAACTACCCCACCGATTACCGGCCCCTCGTCGATTTTGCCCGCGCCAACAAAATCCCGTTTGTAGCCACGAATGTCCCCCGCCGGTACGCCAGTCTGGTAGCGCGACAGGGTCTTGCGGCACTCGACACCATCACGGCCGCCAACAAACAACTACTGGCCCCGCTGCCGCTGACCGTCGACCTGACGCTGCCGGGCTACAAGGCTATGCTCGACATGATGGGCGGTTCGGGCCACGGCACACCGACTACCGGCACCAACCCACACGGGGCCGCAGCTCCGTCTGACGCAGCGGCCAATTTTGCCCGGGCACAGGCGATCAAAGATGCTACGATGGCCCATTTTATCAACCAAAGCTGGCAGCAGGGCAAAACCGTACTGCATTACAACGGCGACTACCACTCCAAGAATTTTGAGGGAATCAGCTGGTATCTGCGTCAGCAACGGCCCAACCTGCGCATTTTCACGATTTCGTCGGTTGAGTTAAGCCCCATCGACAAACTCCCCTCCGACAAAGCGGGCCTGGCAAATGTTATTCTGGTCATTCCGGCCGATATGACCAAGACATACTGAACGGACAGAACACCCGACCGGCTTACGTGCAAATCAGCAGTAACTCACCGGTTTACTATACCTACCATCTACCTACCAACGAACCTTCATACGGGTAATAAGGTTATCGTTGGAAGCACGTGTACTACACTAAAACACCTAATTGTGTAGCTTTAAATAGCCTCACCGACACCGAATTGGATTATCTATTGCTTTACTTATCGTATAGACTAAATTATGGAGAGGTAATCCAAAAGCTGTATCTTTGGCAACATCTTACCGTAACATTATGACATTATTGAAAAATACGGTTGTTGTCGTGGATGACGACTCGGATGACCAATTCCTCATCCGTAATGTTTTCCAGCAGACCAATTCAGCCATTAAAGTCGTTACTCTGTCAGATGGAGATGAGGTGTTGCCGTACCTGAACGCGCAGGATGGCTTACCCGAGCTGATGCTGCTCGACCTCAACATGGCCCGGCTCAACGGCCTTCAAACCCTGAGTCAGTTGCGGCAGGAAAAGCGATTCGACGCGCTCCCGATTATTATTTATACCACCTCATCCAACGCACAGGAGCGGGCTAAGGCGCTTGCTTCAGGCGCATCGGACTTTATCACCAAGCCCGGCGATTACACCGATCTCATCAAACTGGCGCAACACCTCGAAACCACCTGGCTATCCGATTAATCGGGTGCCTGTTGTCAGGAAATAGCGTTTCAACCCACACAAACGCAGAGAGGGCACCCGTTTGGGCGCCCTCTCTGCGTTTGTAGCAGAAGGAATTAGAAGCCTAAGCCAACCGCCATAGCCTGTACCGGTGCCGGGAACGAAACAACCGGCGTAGCGGCCCCTGTCATGAGGTTGATCCGGTACACGCCCGAAACCACACCTGCCCGCAACAGAGCATAGGCGGTGTTGCTCGTACCACCGATATCGAACCCGTTAGCCCCTTCAATGTTCCAGCCCAGTGGCCCTACGTTGACCTGCACACCGGCATTGGGGGGATCCTGCCGAACAAGCATATCTGATCCCGAATCCAGGTTGTACATTACTGTAGTAGTTGCCCCAGCGAAGTTATTCGTATAGGCCGTTGCGGTAGCATTTGGCATGCCTGGGCTCAAATTACCATCTACAGCCACCAAGGCTCCGTTGTCAGGATTGAGCCGCAGATTTTGACCCGTACTCGTTACCACCCGAATCCGGTCGACGGTCGGGTTGAAGTCAAAGCCTACATCCACACTCGTCAGCATCGGGCTGATAGGCGAGCCCAGAGCCGTAGCCGCACCGTTTGAGGTGTTGATAGTGTACAACTGACTGCGGTTGCTGATAGCATACAGCTGCCCATTGGCCGGCCGGAAGTCGATGCCCACGAGCATTTCGCCCGATTGCAGACCGGTCAGCATTTTCACGATGGGCGTACCGGGGTTAAGCGGGTTAAAAATCATCAGTCGGTTCAAACCATCCACGGCATACGCCACCGGGGCCGTTGGGATAGCCAACCCGATAATACTCATGTTGGGCAGATTACCCACTTTAGTCGCCTGACCGGTGCTGAGGTTGATTTCATACAACTCAGAACCAGAACCCGTACGGCCAAGCGCTGCAATAGCCTCACCAGCCGGGCTGATGTCGAAACCACTCAACCCAATAATATCAACACCCAGTGGTCCAATTTCAACCTGGGTACCATTGTTTGGCGGATCTTGCCGGTACAGCTTATCATTTACCGGATCAATCGTAAACAGCGTAGTGGTAGTAGCCCCGGCAAAGTTGTTCGTGTAGGCAACACCCGAGATAGCCGCTCCGGGAGCGCCGTTGATAACGCCATCCACTGCCTGTACGGCACCCGTTTCGGGGTTTAGTCGCAGATCCTGCCCTTTGTTGGTCACCAGGCGAATCCGGTCAACGGTTGGGTTGAAATCAAGCCCGACCCCGTCGCCATCAATAGCGGGTGTCATCGGGGCAGTACCAATAGCCCGTGCGGCACCCGTCATCGGGTTTATGGTGTACATGCGGCTCATACTCGACACGGCGTAGAGTTGGCCGGTCGCCGGACGGAAGTCGATAGATACCAGACGGTCGCCGGGCATCAGACCGGTTACGCTGATGGTTGCCATCGGGGTTGAGGGCGCACCGCTCGACAGTTGGAGCAGCTGATTGCCATCGGTCAGGGCGTAAAACATCAGATCGCCCGACAAGCGAGCCTGATCAAACCCGGTCGAACTGGGCTTCATTTGCTCCTGAGGTGCGTTGCAGGAGAACACTGTCAGCATACTGGCGGCCAGCAGGGGTAGTGCCCATACACGCCGTTGTAATAGAGAAGCAGGCATATCGTATTCGTGGTTTGAGGTGATGATTAATTGCAGATTAAACACCATTAATACGCAGCCGCTGTCTACTTAGATTTTTGAGCAGGTCTTTTTTTTGTTAAACCGACCGTAGACAAAAAAAGCCAACCCGATTCACCGAACCGAATTGGCCTCTTTACGTCTCTTCTTCAGACGCTTTCGCTTACCGGCTTGCCATCAGTTTAGACCGGGGCGTAAACCGTTCAACTTTGTGTTTGATCGGCTTGAGCGAAGCCAGATACGTGTAGATAGCACCCAGATCCTGCTCCGACATACCAGCGTACATGGTCCAGGGCATGAGCGAGTTAAACTCATCCTCGCCTACTTGGATGTTTTCCGCCCCGGCATGGTCGTGCGCCTTGAACCGGGCCACAAAAGCCTCTTTCGTCAGGGCTTTGATACCCGTCTCGTCGGGGGTTAGATTCATAGACCGCACCGTACCCGTAGGCATCGGAAACTCACGGCCACCCGCCATCTCCATCCCCGGCAAGGGTTGCGCCTTATCGTCGACGGGTGTGTGGCAGTCGCCACAGCTCGCCATTGTGGTCAGGTACTTGCCATAAGCCAGCTCATCGGTGGGTTGCGGTCGTTGGCCACCCTCCGCTTTAGCCGGAATGGTGTGCATAATGAAGTTCATCGGAAAATCAGGATCCGGAGCAGGCACCTGATTTTCGATAGGCGCGAGCGTGCGGACATAAGCGATGATGTCGCGAATATCCTGCGGGTCCATTTTGGCGTAGTTTTGGTACGGCATCACCGGAAACAGGGCCCGGCCGTCGCGGCTCACACCCGTAGTCACCGCCCGAAAAATTTCGCCATCCGTCCACTCTTTCAGGCGGGCCGGGGTGATGTTGGGCGCGTAAAAATCGCCGGGGAAACCCATAGTACGCAAAAAGCCCTCGCCCCCTTTACCGTTGGTGCCGGCTACCATGGGTCCGGCAAGTTTGGTCCAGTCGCGGGTAGAGTGGCAATCCATACAAAGAGCTACGTGATGCGCCAGATATTTGCCGTGGGCAATCTGCGCTGAGTCGGCCCGGATGGTGATTTCAGGTGGAGGGCCAACATTGGGGAGAGCCAGCTTCACATACGCCAAACCGGCTCCTACGAAGAGTACCAGCACACCCAGTACAATCGCGATGATACGTCCTGCTTTTTTCATGTTGTAACGTGGTTAAAGGAAAAGTTCAGCAACGTTACACATTCCAAAGCACCCAATTGGTATGGCTCCTGCCAGAGTTTAGTTTTCGGTCGACAAAAGAACCAGCCTTGTAAAAAGCTGGCTTTCAAGCACCTAATTTTAATGTACCGATAAAGATTTCAGTACTGGACATTAGGTGTTAGATACTAGACGTTAGACCTCCCTACAGAATAGTAGTAAGTCTAACGTCTAGTGTCTGAAGTCCGAATGTCCAGCACTGAGAATACAGTCACGATTAAGCAGCCACCGTTAGTTCAGACCCACCGTTGACACCAAACATGGGTTCGATGACGGCCTGTATCCGGTCGCGCAGAAAACCCTCCTGCAGGTACGTCGGTAACTTGGCAACCAGTTGGCGGAACCCATCGAGCCCCAGCGCCTTGGCAATGTAAGCCTCATGAATGGCGTTGACGTGCGACACAATGTTGACCAGACTCTGGTGAAACAGCCGTACATCAATCTCCGAATCAACAAACCGCTCAATCTCCCGGTTATTCGACGAAATCCGCAGGCGGCTCAGCATATCGAAATACGTGGTGTAGCCAATCTGTCGGGCCAGCGTTTTGTACTGTTCCACCCCAAACTTCTGCAACACCTCACCCGTGCGCGGGCTTCGCAAGGCTGTTTTGGGGTTATTCTGAATCGCATTGCGCAGCGCTTTGATCCGCCCATCGCGCGTAGTTTTCAAAAACTGACCCAACTCGGCCTGTGCGGCCCCAGCCCGCGAGGGTAAGCCCAAGTCAGGCTTAAATTTGGCCATGGGCAGGCGACGGATGCTGTAGTTATTGAGTGGCCCGAGTGCATAGTACCCAACCGAGGCCGGGTAATAGCCGCGCACCACCATGTTGCCAATCCGCTTCCGAATCAGCTCTTCGTTACTCACTTGAATCCCCTGCACGGCCAGAAACGCCCGGGCACTAAACAGAATGCTGTAGTACGCCTGCGGGAAAGTCCAGTGCAGCGAGCTTTGCAGATACTCCTCCGCCCCTGCCGACCCAGCACTCACTACGGGCGTGATACGCAGGGCGTACTCGGCACTCCAACTGTTGAGCAACAGCTTTTCGAGCGACTTGCGCCCTTCTTCCGACACGCCCCCCTTAAAATCGATAAAAATCGGGAAACGGGCCAAGTCGTCCAGGTCGTTCTGATGCTGAATATGGTAGTCCATGGCAAAGAAGTGATTCAGGAACACCTGCGCCGGAATAGATTGGGTAGCAATTCGCTTACGCCAGTTTTCATCGAGCGGCAAACCCTCCTGACGGCCCGCTGCCGAAGCGTCGGAGATGGGCAAAGCCCCCCCTGTCTGCGTGGTCAAAAATACTGTTTGCTTGTTCATTGTATCTGTTGTCGCGTTGTTCTTCTGCATTATACTCTACTAACAATATAGCCTTCTTTGACGTTCCATTTCAGCACCGCAAAACACACTTACAAGATACTGACAAACAAGTACTTATGAAGTATTTTCAGACACCAAAACACCCTCGGCTATACGTCTTTAAATTAGGCATTTTAGGCCACTTTTCAAACTATTTACCCGACAGATTCCGTTGTCATTTTGATGGCGACACAACATACTTTACGCGTGTTTACGGGCTGTTTCTGGCTACTTTGGACGAGCGTTGTCAACGGGCAAAATCAGCCCCGGCCCCTCGCTACGTTCGACGGAACGGTGGTGAGTGCTCACACGCGCCAACCCATTGCGGGTGCCAGCATTGAAGCGATTGTACTGCCCGAACGTACCGTGTTTTCGAACGGAAGCACCCGGCCCGACGGAACCTTTAGGCTCACGCTCGACCCGGCACGTACATACTCGATTGTGACCCGCGCCAACGGGTATAAGGATCTGGAAGAGAAACTGGCGTTTTCGGACCAACGCGCCGACCGCATTTATGGCAAAGAAATCCGGCTGGAACCGGGTTCGGCGTCCCGACCAACCGCGTCGATGCCCACTGTATTGCCTACCCTGACGTTTGCTCCGCGCCGGGCCGATCTGCTGCCTGAGGCCGCTCGGGCGCTTCGGTTACTGGCCACGCAGCTAAAGGCCAATCCGGGCGTTCGAATCGAAGTAGCCGGGCATACCGATACCGTCGGCGACATTGCCCTAAATCGCATCCTCGCTCTCGACCGGGCCGAGGCTGTCCGGGCATTTCTGATTGGGTCGGGTATCGACCCTGAACGCATGGTGGTGAAAGCGTATGGCGGTACACGCCCGCTGCCGGGGCCACTCTCACCCCAGAACCGCGCCCGTAATAAACGGGTCGAACTCACGGTTCTTCCCAACCCATAAGGCTTACTTTTTTTTCCGGGCCAGCCAGAGCCCGGCCAGCACTAAGGCTGTACCCACCAGTGTAAACAGGGTAATGGGCTCGCCCGTGAGTACGGCCGAGTACGCAAAACCGAAAATAGGGCACAGAAACAACCACAGCGAGGCCCGTACGGCATCTTGCCGCACCAGGTAAAACCAAAGTTGCAGGGCCACAACCGACACGGGCAACACCAGCCAGAATACCGATGCCCAGAAGGTCCGATCGAAACGGTCGGGTTGAAAATCGGCCACCAGCAGCGTTACAGGCAATAATAAGAGTCCGCCAATGAGCACCTGCCAGCCATTGATCACAATTGGGGGCAACCGCCAGTCGAACCGGGCGTAGTACACCGTAGCGGCCGACACAGAGACCATACCCGTCATCAGAATAAGCAACCCGCGCACAGTGGCGTGGGCGTCTTCAAGAAGCGGATACGTAGCCACCGTTACACCAAGCAGTCCCAGCGCAATACCGGCCCCCTCGTACCAGCGTAGCGGTCGGCGCAACCACACCGCCGACATGAGCGTGATAAACAGAGGATTGGTAGCCACGCCCAGACTCCCGATACCAGCCGACACTTCGCGCATGGCCAGCACGTACAGCCCCAGATAAACGGTGGTGTTCAGAAACGCGAAAATCGTCAGACGCTGCCACTCTACCCGGTTGGGTAGTGGATTCCGGCGCCCAATTCCGTACGCAAACAGGAGCATACCGCCCCCGGCAATCATAAACCGAATGGTAGCCAGCCAGAACGGATGCGCCGACTGAACCCCGAACTTGGTAGCCACCGACGCCGACGCCCAAAACGCGGCAAACAACAGGCCGGGAATAGCCCCACTGCCTATCATTCCGCCCGATGCAGTCTGCGAATGGCTATTCGGGTCTGATGCATGACCCGAAACGGAAGATTCTGTCTGATGTGAGTTGCTCATATCATCAGAACCCAATGCGGCCCCGGCCGCCGTGGGCTTTCCGAATCGGCGACGCGCCCCCTTTCGACGTGGCCCACTCCTTCATCTCGGCCAGTTCTTTTTCAAACCCACCCGACAGAATCGGGAACCGCATCCAGGTGCGCGGGTCCAGACTGTAATCGTCGAGATGGAACGAGGGTGCGTACCGCTCCCGCTTCCATTGGTTGCGGCTCCAGAGTTTAAAGAACCGCTCCGTCCAGAGCAGCAGCTTGTCGAACCCGTAGGTCTCGGCATAAATCGGCTGGAGGGCTTTCAGAATATCGAGCGGGGTTTGCTTATCCCGAATAGCCAGCTGTTCAATCGTGTTGAGCACCTCATACGGCATCAGATCGTCTTCGTCGGTCTGTTTTTTGTCGAGCGGACGCAGTTCGGCAGTTGGCTGCAGGTTGTTCACCCGGTGCAGGCCCGGCAGTTTGATAGCCGACGGCCCGTCGCCCCGGTCGGGCGATGGCGTGGAGGCAATGTTCAACCCCACGTTTTCGAGCCAGCGCAGCCAACCGCGCAGAAAATGCTTATCAATACCCGTAATGGGCGAAATGCTCCCCGCCGTGTCGCCGTCCATCGTCGCGTAGCCCACGGCCGCTTCAGATCGGTTCGAAGTACTCAGCAGCAAGGCGTTATTGATGTTAGCCAGCATCCAGATCGACGGAGCCCGCACCCGCGCCTGAATATTTTGCAGGGCCAGATCGTCGGTTTCCCACGAGAGCTGACGGCCCAACTGCGCTTCGATCAACCCCCGGTACGTTTCAACCAGTCCGTTGATATTGATAGTTAAAAACTTGGCGCCAAGGCTCTCGGCCAGCTCTTTGGCCGAATTAAACGTATCGTCCGACGAGTTTTCGGTGCCCTGATACATCACAGTCAGCAACTTCCCGACCATCTCCTCGGCTGTTTGGCAATCCTGAAGCGCTTTGATATAACCCAGCTTTTGCTTCACGCCGTCGAGGCCAATGTTCTCGACCGCCATCCGAATCATCAGGTACACGGTAGCCGCAATCGCTGACGAATCGGCCCCGCCCGACAGACTGAGCACATACCCCTGCGACCGGCTTTTGCGCAGGTAATCAAACAGCCCCAGGGCTACGGCACGGGCAAACTCCTCCTCGCGGATGTATCCGCCCCGCTCCCACGACTCCAGCTCGGCCACGTAGGGTTTCACGGGCGTTACATCGGGCCAGTCGAACCGCTCGGCTACCCGAAGATTAGGGTACGCCAACGCCAGATTTCCCCGGTTCTGCACCTGATTCAGACGCGTCAGATCGACGTCGATAACGGCGGGAACAATCAGATAATCTTCGTAGCTCAGCCGCGGCCCCGATACCAGCAACGACCCGTTCGAGGCCACCATAGCATCGCCATCGTAAATGGCCCGGCCAGCTTCGTTGCCCAGCAGATTGGTGTAGATATAACTCACCCCAAACGACCGCGAGGCATCAACCACAAGCCGCTCGCGGGTGACGGATTTGTTGAACGAAAAATGGCTGGCCGATGGGTTCAGAACCACATCGACACCCCGCTCGTACAACGACCGGCCGGGCCGGTTGGCAATCCAGGCATCTTCGCAGATCTCAAACCCGATCCGCACCGGCCCAACCGGCCCGCCCGACAGCTCGAATACCAGATCGCCAAACGGGTAGCTGAACTCCCCATGCGACGGACCGCCGTGCGACGGACCGCTGATCTTAATCTCGTCGCGCACAAAAGCCGACCACGGCTGAAACCAGCGTGGCTCGTAGTGAATCCCGTTTTGGGGCAGATACTGCTTCACCGCAAAGCCCAAAATCCGCTTGTTGGCAATGAGGCAGGCCGTGTTGTAGGTGCGGTTGTTATGCCGTAGCGGCAACCCCACCGACACCACGATGTCGGCCGTGTGCTCCACAATCTCCAGCAACGACGCAATCGACTGATCGATGGTGTTCTGGGCAAAAAACATATCGTCGCAGTTGTACCCCGAAATACAGAGTTCGGGCAAAACCAGCAGGCTTACCTCCTGCTGCCGGGCCGCTTCGATGGCCGATAGTATATGTTGACGGTTGGAATCCCAGGCAAGGGGCGTCTGATTCAGTACGCCAGCGGCAACTTTCAGGAGTTTCATTGATTCGGGAGCAAGTGCGCAACAAGCCGGACCGATCGGTTTGCCCGGCCAGTTGGCTGTCTATATCTGAGTAACAAAGATGGGGCAAAAATAGATTTTGCGAAACGAGCGGGCGGCTACCTGACCAATTCGACCACGCTTCGGATACAACGACCGGGGCCCGGTTCCTGTTCGGCCTCAGTTACCCAAACGGTACCCATGCCCAGCGCCCGGGCCGCAGCCACGTCACGATCGGCATCATCGCCTACAAACAGAATCCGCCGGGGCTCCACGGCCAGTTGGTCGAGGGCTACCCGAAACAAGCGGGGCGAGGGTTTGATGCAGGCATGATCGGACGAAAACACGAGTACCTCAAACAAGTGATGAATACCCACCTCCCGAAACACCCGCCGGAACAAATCGGCTCCGGCCCACAGGTTGCTCACCAGCCCCAGCCGGTGCGTCTGACTGAGTGCATCTAAAGTAGCCACATGCCCGTCGGGTATGTGCCCCAGCTCATGGAGAGCAAACACCTGCGCCAACCGGTCGGCGTCGGCGGCCGATGCCTGCTGTTCTGTCAGTAACTGCCTAATATACACAGAGGCCGCCGGGAAGTTGGTGTAACAGCCAGGATGGTTGTAATCAGCTCGCATCCGCTCGTACACCGCCTGAATAAGCGACTGCACAAATTCATCTGAGTATAAATGCCCACCCAGCTGTGCGTAGGTGTACGCGTAATCTTCGTCGGCCGAAAACCGGTTCCCGCCAAACATCAGCGTGTCCATCAGATCGAACAGAATAACCTCGTACTCGCCCAACAAGCCGTTAGATACCATCATATCAAATTAAATGACCACATTTTAGATAATCGAGTAAGCAAAATGAACCCGTTTGGTAGAGTAACAGATTAAATAACCGATGTTTCTATTTTTTTTATTGCCAACAAACAAAAAACCACTAAAATTGGTCTGATAATTGTGAGGGGCTTGGCTCAGCCTCTTCTGCTCAACGTACCCTAAACATTTACCTGATTGTATCATGCAGAAGTTAAGCTTAAATCAATCGCTTCAGCAAAAACTGTCTCCACAACAGATTCAGTTTATCAAGCTGTTGCAGATTCCTACAGCTGAGCTCGACACGCGCATTGAAGAAGAGCTGGAAATCAATCCGGCCCTGGAAGAGGGCATGGATGACTATGATGAGCCGAATAATGACGACGATCCGTATGGCGACGAATACGGCGACGACGCGCGTACGCACGACGATGATCTCGACATTGACGGGTATCTGAGCAGCGACGACTACAATGGCTACAAGATGCAGGGCGACGGCAACTACGCCGAAGAAGAGCGGGAGTCGCCATTGGCCAGTATGTCGAGCCTGATGGATTCGCTCATGCAACAGTTTGGCTATCTGCGCCTTTCCAACGAGCAACGCACGATTGGGCTTCAGTTATTGGGCAGTATCGAGAGCGACGGCTATATCCGGCGTTCCATGCAGGCTATTGTCAATGACCTGGCCTTTACACAGGGGGTGTTTACGGATGTCGACGAGCTCGAAGAGGTGCTTGCGCTGATTCAGACCTTCGATCCGCCCGGTATTGCCGCCCGTACGCTCCAGGAATGCCTGATTCTGCAACTGCAACGGAAAGACCAATCAGACCCTTGTGTCGGGCTGGCGATTCGGATCATCGACGAGTTTTTCGAAGAGTTCTCAAAGAAACACTACGAAAAGATTCAGCGTCGGCTCAACATCTCCGACGAATCACTCAAGAAAGTAATCACCATTATCACCAAGCTGAACCCCAAACCCGGTTCGGTAGAAGGTGGAGAAGGGACAGCCCAGTATCTGATTCCTGATTTTATTCTGACTAACAACGGCGGTAAACTCGAACTCACCTTAAATTCAAAGAATGCCCCAGAACTACGAATAAGCCGGTCTTTTGCCGAGATGCTCGACACCTACGATAAGAGCACCAAAACCAATAAGGCCCTGAAAGAAACGGTTACGTTTGTGAAACAACGGCTCGATGCCGCCAAATGGTTTATCGACGCCATCAAGCAGCGGCAGCAAACCCTGCTAAAGACCATGAACGCCATCGTGAAGTTTCAGTACGATTTTTTCCTGACCGGCGACGAGTCGAAGCTCCGGCCCATGATCCTGAAAGACATTGCCACGATGATCGACATGGATGTGTCGACGGTATCGCGGGTGGCCAATAGTAAGTCGGTGCAAACCGAGTTTGGGATCTATCCGCTCAAATACTTCTTCTCTGAAGGTATCTCGACTGATTCGGGCGAGGATGTCAGCAGCCGTGAAGTGAAAAACATTCTGAAAGAGCTGATCGACAACGAGCCGAAGCTGAACCCACTCTCCGACGATAAACTCGAAAAGATGCTCAACGACAGGGGCTACAACATTGCCCGCCGAACAGTAGCCAAATACCGCGAGCAACTGAATATCCCGGTAGCCCGTTTACGCAAGCAATTATAACGAAGGGGTGCAACAAACCCCTTTCGGACGTAACTTTGCCCCTGAAATACAACCTGACCGCCAACGTGGTCACTTTATCTCTGTGAACGACAAACTGGCCCGAACGCTTTCGGCATTGTTTCACCCATTGCTAATGCCGACAATCCTGTTCGGCATTCTCTTTTTTCAGACACCCGGTGTGCTGGGTCTCGACTCCTTTTCGACGACCCTGCGCGGGAGCCTGCTCATGCTCATTGCGGTGGGTACGTTTGGCGTCCCGACCATCGTGATCCTGTTTTTGCTCCGGGGTGGGTATATCCCCAGTCTGCACCTCGACAACCGGCTCGACCGGCGGCTCCCCTACCTGCTCACCGCCCTGGTGTACGCGGGGGTCACGTTTATGTTTGCGTTTCAGATGCAGCTCATCTCCGATACCGCGCCGGAAATTGCCGTCATTCTGAGTAGCATTACGCTGTCTATGTTGCTGGTTGGCATCATTTCGCTATACTGGAAAATCAGCGCCCACGGGGTTGGTATTGGTGGGGTACTGGGTACGCTCATGGCCGTAACAGTCAAATTCGGCGAAACCGACCTCATTCTATTTCTGGCCCTGCTTACAGGCCTCGCCGGGTTGATTTTGAGTGCCCGGCTCCACCTCAATGCCCACACACCTGCCCAGGTCGGTGCGGGCTTTATGTTGGGCCTTTTGGTTAGCGCCCTGACGGTCCTGTTCCTTTTCTGAGGTACCCTCTCCGAAAACAAGCGGGCTTTGGCTCGCTTTTTTTATTGCGCCAAAAATCGTATGCTTGCATACTATTCTTTCAGCCTTACAGCCATGTACGAATCCATTCTATACGAAGTCTCCGACGGAATCTGCCGCATTACGCTCAACCGGCCTCAGGTTTATAACGCCCTCAGCAGCGGCCTTATCCGGGAAATAACCGAAGCCATTGGGCAGGTAGCCGCCGACCCCGCTATTCGCGTTGTGGTGCTGACCGGCGCGGGCGACAAAGCGTTCTGTTCCGGTGCCGACCTGAAAGATGGCATGGCTGGGGCATCAGAGGGCGGGCTTTCGCTGGGCAAATCGCTACGGGAAGGGTACAATCCCATGATTTTGGCCATTCGGAATCTCCCAAAACCTGTAATTGCCCGCGTCAACGGCGTAGCGGCTGGGGCAGGTTGCTCGCTGGCGCTGGCCTGCGACGCCATTGTCACCGCCAACGAAGCGTATTTCAGCCAGATTTTTATCAACATCGGCCTCATGCCCGATGCGGGCGCTACCTTTTTCCTGCCCCGTCTGGTTGGCTCGCTCAAGGCATTTGAGCTTTGCAGCACAGGCCGACGCGTGTATGGCCCCGAAGCCCTGTCGCTGGGTTTGGTTAGTCAATCGGTTCCGGCCGAGCAGTTAGATGCCGCTGTAGCCGAACTGGCGGGTGCATATGCCTCCGCCCCCACCAAAGCCATTGGATTGATGAAAAAAGTCCTCAACCAATCGCTCTACAGCACCCTGGAAGCCATGCTCGAACAAGAGGCTGACAATCAGGAAATACTGGGCCACTCCGCCGATGCTATGGAGGGTATTGGTTCTTTTCTAATGAAACGGAAGCCAAATTTTAAGGGGAAGTAAGATTTTTTTTAAGGTTGCTGATTGGGATTTTTAAAACTTCTTTCTACTTTTGCAGTCCCAACACGGGGCAATGCATTCGTAGCTCAATTGGATAGAGCACCTGACTACGGATCAGGAGGTTTGGGGTTCGAATCCCTACGAGTGCACGAAAGCCGCTTCAATCGAAGCGGCTTTTTTGTTTGGGCTGTTTCGTAGCTCCATTGGATAAAGCCCCTGAGTCGGGCGCGACCGCGGTACGGATCAGCAGGTTTAGGCTGGGGGCGCAATCGCCTTCGAATCCCTACGAGTGCACGAAAGCCGCTTCAATCGAAGCGGCTTTTTTGTTTGGGCTATTTCCCGTTTCGGTTAGGATTGTCCCTTATTTGGCTTACTCCTGTATAAACACGTACGCAATCGGGCGCGACAATCCATTGGATTAAACCAATCGGGCCACTCTTGCGTTCTGTTACCCGAAACCATGTCAACAATGATAAACCGAATCATAGGCCTTACAGCAGCCGCTACGCTCGTACTGGCCTCACACTCCCTGTTTGCCCAACAGGCAGGCTTGGGCGCTCCTGTCGAGACCAAAGAGCCTAATTCAAACTACAAATCAGCGTTTGCGGGACAAACGCGCGTGGGTAGCATCAAAACAAAAGCAGCCTACGAAGGTAAAGTGTTGACCGAAGCCCTCAAATCGCCTTGGGGCATTACAAGCCTGCCCGACGGGCGTCTGCTCATTACCGAGAAAGCAGGGACCATGCGCATCGCCACGCCAGAAGGCAAATTGAGCGAGGCTATTACTGGTTTGCCAGCTGTTAATTCAGCTGGGCAGGGTGGTCTGCTTGGTGTGCGGGTCGATCCGGCCTTCGAAAAAACCCGGATGGTGTACTGGGTCTTTGCCGAACCATCAGACAATGGTAACCTGACGGCTGTGGCTAAAGGCAAGCTGTCGGCCGATGAAAAGAAAATCGAAAACCCAACGGTTATTTACCGCGCTACTCCTGCGTACAAAGGCACACTACACTACGGGGGCCGTATTTTGTTCGACAAACAGGGCAACCTGATTATCAGCACCGGCGAACGCTCCGACAAAGTGACCCGGCCACAGGCGCAATCGCTTAACTCTGGCCTGGGTAAAGTCATCCGAATCACCACCGATGGTAAGCCTGTTTCAGGGAATCCGTTCATCGGCAAAGACGGTGCCCGCCCCGAACTGTACTCATACGGTCACCGCAACGTACAGGGGCTCGCCCTGCACCCGGTTACGGGCGATTTGTGGGAGAACGAATTTGGTCCGCGCGGGGGTGATGAGCTTAACCGCGTTGAGCCTGGCAAAAATTACGGATGGCCAACCATTACATACGGAATTGAGTACAGCGGCCAGAAAGTAGGCGAAGCCATTCAGCAGCAGGCCGGCCTCGAACAGCCGGTGTATTATTGGGACCCCTCGGTGTCGCCCAGCGGTATGACCTTTTATACCGGCGACCAAATGCCCGAATGGAAAAATAACCTGTTTATCGGTACGCTTAGCGGTATGCACATTGCCCGTCTGATTATCGAAAACAACCGGGTAGTGGCCGAAGAGCGTCTGCTCACCGAAGATTACCAGCGTTTCCGCGATATCACACAGGGCAAAGACGGAGCACTCTACACCGTGACCGATCAGGGACGGCTCTACCGGATTGCTAAGAAATAAGTAGTTTGGCTGTAAGGCTCAAGCTCACAGAAGCCGCTTCACCCGAAGCGGCTTTTTTGTTGGCCAAGTCTTATTCGGCATCCGTATGTGGCTGAACCAGGGCCGAGAGCCGCTTAGGCGCTACATGGCAATACGCTGCAATCAAGGCATCGTGCAGCGTTTCTGCCTCCACTTTCTGAAGACTCACCAGTGTCCAGCCGTGCTTCCCCCACTTATTGGGTACCGGATAGACCACCGTTCGGTCGAAAGCCGAGAACAAGTCCTGATCCAGTTCCGAGAGTTTCAGGCAAACTCTGTTTTCGGCGCTATTGAGCGTCACCACAATTTTGCTCCCAACCTTGAAAGCCCGGTTGCCCGCGTGCGGATGTTCTGTCACCTCAGGCAATGCCAGCGCCATCTGCCGAAACGTATCTATTGTTACCATACCGTTTTTCGTACCCGATTCTTGCGCATGCGTTCTTTCCTTGCGCCTGTTTGGCACTCATAAACCGCACACCATTCCGACAAAACCAATCAGCGCCCCAACCGTTAACACTATACGCGCACGAATCCGCCCGTGAGCCGATCACACGCCGTTAAACTTATGAATTGGGCCAACAACAAAATTATTCCTTCGGTTATTGAGCAGGACGTTCTCACGGCCCTTTCATTTTACCCTGAGCTAAACCAAACCCCTATCCGATTCGTATTCAAGCCCAGAATACGATCGTCGGTCATGCAGGCGCAACCCGTTTTCGAGTCGCTACTGGGCAACCGCCAACGCCGAGCCTATCAAATCAATATCAGTTCGCTGTTTACCCTCACCCACACAGCCATACCCATCCATCAGCTTCCCAGCGAAATCATGATTGGCTGGATTGGTCACGAACTGGGACATATCATGGATTACGAACGCCGTAGCAACTGGAATTTGGTCCGCTTTGGCGTTTCGTACGTTTTCTCGACGGAGTACGTGCGCAAGGTAGAGCGCATTGCCGACACCTTTGCCGTTGAACGCGGCTTAGGGCCGTATCTGGTAGCTACAAAGCGGTTTATCCTGAACCACGCCGAGTTACCACAGGCGTACAAAGATAAGATCGCCCGGCTGTATGTTTCGCCCGAGGAGATTGTCGAGCAGGTCAGAAAACTGGAGCAAGCCGAGCCTTAACGAATTAGTTACCGCAACTCCCGAATATATTGCTCAAAATCCCGAAAATCGTCTTCTTTCATTACCCGCGGAATTTTGGTTTGCCCACCCAACTTCTTGTAGTCTTCACTCCAGCGGTAGAAGTACTCAACCGGCACCACCTCGGCTTCTACTCCATGCAGCGACTTACTACGCGCTACTTTATAGTTTTTATTCGTTTCGCAGAGCTCATTGTCGAGCGAAGTGGCAAACTGCACATTGTCGACATCACGATTTGAACCAACCATCCATTTATTGATGTATTTATCCTCTTTCCGGACTGCCGCAACTACAAACTCCTTGATTTCCATGTCGAACTGCCGCTGCATCTTTTGCATAGCCTGATTCATTTGAAAAACGGATAATTGCTCGCCAACCACATTCAGGAAATGCTTTGTTCGTCCCGTGATTCGGATTTCCGAACGGGCTTTATCGGTAATCATGACTGTATCACCAATCATGTACCGCCACGCCCCCGAAACGGTTGAGATCAGCAAGACATAATCGACGTTCTCTTCCGCTTGCTCCAGACTCAGAATTTCGGCATCCTGCTTCACCCGGCCATCTTCATCCATGTTAGCATCGGTGAAGGGGACAAACTCAAAAAAGATCCCATTGTCCAGAATCAAAGCCATTGAAGTTGTATCAGGGCGCTTTTGCGTAGCCAAATACCCTTCTGAAGTTAGATAGGTATCGATATACGTTAGTGGGCGAGCCAACAACGACTCGAAGCTCTTTCGGTAGGGTTCAAAGGCAACACCACCCGAAGTGTACACCTGCAAATTAGGCCATATATCGTGAATAGTGCTTACACGGTTATGCAAGATTACCTCTTTCAACATCATCTCTATCCAGGATGGAATACCGCTCAAGCTACCAATATCCCACATGGGTGCCTCCTGAGCAATTCGGTGAACACGCTCATCCCAATCTGTAATCGACGCAATTTCTACACCCGGCTTGTAGTAACCCCGAAACCAGCCCGGTATGTTAGCCGCGCTAATCCCACTGATTTCTCCCTCCTCATGGTCATCTTTCTGAATCAGGCTTACACTACTACCCAGCATCATTATCTGCTTCTCGAAGAAATCAGCAGGCAACTGGAAATTCTTTAGACTCGCCACCTGCTGCAATCCCGACCGCCGAATCGAGTCGAGCATGTCATCTGTTACCGGAATCGACTTGCTTGTGCTGGTTGTACCGCTACTTAGCGCAAAATAACGCTGTCCACCTGGCCACGTTATATTCTGATGACCTTCCTGCAGATAGTGCCACCATTCATCGTACATCTTATCGTAATCGTGTACAGGTACATTTTCTTGAAACGCACGCACGACGTCAGTACTATTCAGTATAGCGCTGAAGCTGTATTTTTTCCCAAAAGCAGTCAAACGCGCTTTTTCCAGGAGAGATTGCAATACAGTCCGTTGAGCCTTTGCTGGCTCAGGATCAGATGTGATAAAACCATATACATCAATTGCTTTCCGAACCAACTCGCCAATAACTGCCATAGATAATCTTTTGTGTATGCACTATCCGATTAACCAGAATCTATGTACATTGTTGATAAGGCTATTGTAAGGCCTCCAGAAAGCAAACTGTATCTTTTCTTATCCCAGGGTTTTAATTCTCTATGCGTATTTTCCTAATCCCTCTCCTGGCGTTGAGCCCTTTCAATCCGCCTGCCTCTCTTGCAGATACCCGACTAATTGAGACCTCTATTATGTCGCAGACTCGCACATCAGCCGAAGGGTGGAAATACAGTCAATCGCAGAGCACAACCGGAGACATTACCTACCGAGCGGTTTTGAGCTCAACTAATACGATCGAGTTTTCCTACCCGTATACGGGCGGGACCAACGTATCGCTGACAATACGTAAAACCAAAGAGAATGAGTATGTCTATTTAGAGGTCGAGAAAGGCCTATTTACACGGAGCTTTCAAAATGGTAGCGCCCAGGTTCAGTTTGATGGGCGAAAGCCCATAACCTATAACTTATCGGCAGCGGCCAACGGTCGTGCAAACATCGTATTCTTTGAGAAAGAAGATAGGCTGATTGAGCAGATGAAGAGGGCTAAAAATATGCTGGTCAGTCTCTCATTCGCCGGCCAAAAACCACGTGAGGTCAAATTTCAGATCACGGGGTTGCGCTGGAACCATTAAAAGGCGGAATAGTAGAAAAATAGTCTAACTGATAGACCTGTAAGCAGCATCAACCATCACTGAGGCTTGTGCCTATCCCCGCTACCGTAAACGCGGAAAGGGGGTATCACCTCTTCCGAGATAACACCCCCTTCGCTTCAATAACTAGAGGTGGCAGCTTCCTACTCTCCCGGATTTGACTCCAGTACCATCGGCAGCACGGGGCTTAACGGCTCTGTTCGACATGGGAAAAGGTGTTCACCCGCCATAACACCACCAACCTCCTAGTAACTTCACAGAGTCTTCACACCCACAGAGAAAACAAGTACAATATCCTAACCCTACAACCAACCAACTAACCAATCTGCACACATCAACACACATCAGGCTCATTAGTACGGCTCAGCTCCACGGCTCTCACCGCTGCCACCTGCCGCCTATCAACGTTCTCGTCTCGAACAGCCTTCTTTTGGAACTCTCATCTTCGGGCCAGTTTCGCACTTAGATGCTTTCAGCGCTTATCTTAACCCCACGTAGCTACTCAGCCGTGCCTGCGGCCAAACAACTGATCCACCAGCGGTGAGTCCATCCCGGTCCTCTCGTACTAAGGACAGCCCCCGTCAGAATTCCTGCGCCCACCACAGATAGGGACCGAACTGTCTCACGACGTTCTGAACCCAGCTCGCGTGCCACTTTAATCGGCGAACAGCCGAACCCTTGGAACCTTCTCCAGCCCCAGGATGTGACGAGCCGACATCGAGGTGCCAAACCTCCCCGTCGATGTGAGCTCTTGGGGGAGATCAGCCTGTTATCCCCGGCGTACCTTTTATCCTTTGAGCGATGGCCCACCCATGCAGTACCACCGGATCACTATACCCTGCTTTCGCACCAGATCGGCTTGTGAGCCTCACTGTCAAGCTCGCTTTTGCTATTGCACTCCACAAGTGGTTACCAACCACCCTGAGCGAACCTTGGGAAGCCTCCGTTACCCTTTCGGAGGCGACCACCCCAGTCAAACTACCCACCAAGTACTGTCCCTCTCATGAGGTTAGATCACCAGTCAGCCAAGGGCGGTATTTCAAGGTTGGATCCAGGATGCCTGGCGACACCCCTTCAATTCCTCCCGCCTATCCTACACATGCCTGACCGGCAATCCATACTAAGCTGTAGTAAAGGTGCACGGGGTCTTTCCGTCCCGTGGCGGGTAAGCGGCATCTTCACCGCTACTACAATTTCACCGAGCTCATGGTTGAGACAGTGCCCAGATCGTTACACCATTCGTGCAGGTCGGAACTTACCCGACAAGGAATTTCGCTACCTTAGGACCGTTATAGTTACGGCCGCCGTTTACTGGGGCTTCAATTCAGAGCTTCGCCTTGCGACTAACTCCCCCTCTTAACCTTCCAGCACCGGGCAGGTGTCAGACCCTATGCGTCATCTTTCGATTTGGCAGAGTCCTGTGTTTTTGGTAAACAGTCGCCTGGGCCTTTGCTCTGCAACCTCCCATTAC